>JAQTQF010000167.1 GCA_028712345.1 Phycisphaerae bacterium
ATCCCTCGGTATCACCGAGCAGTTTGCCTGCCCCAAAGGTTTTGAAACAGACCGTTCCAACATTGTGCCTCCGGGCCAGGGGGAGTATACTCTCGATAAAACGCGCATCACAATACGGACCGACGGGAAAGAGAACAACATCACACAAGCCCGAAAGGATTGCCGCCTGGAGAACATCAGGATTGTGGCTTGAGATGCCTCTAAATCGCAGCATAGCGGATTTTCTGCAGGCCTCCATCTGCTCAAAAGCACCGCGTGGGCTTATCGCCTGCTGCCAGCCGGAAACAGTATCAAGAGCGTGAAGTACAAATAAATCGACCGTATCGATTTGCAAACGGGAAAGGCTCGCTTCGATTTGCGGCCTTACCGGTTCGGTATGGTGGTCGATCTTATCTATAACAAAGATTTTGTCGCAATAGCCTTTGACGGCCTGGCCGACTATTTCCTCGCTGTAGCCATCTTCATAACCCGGTGCGGTATCGATTATGTTCAGACCCGCATCAATCGCCCGGCGAATTGTAGAGGCACAGACATCTACCGGAACATTCCTGTCGGCTATATCACCGATGCCGAGAAGAGCCGTTTTAAAGCCTGTTTTCCCAAGCTCTCTGCGAGGTCGAAAGTAATGTCTGTTTTTTTTCAATTCCTACCTGCTCGGCGAAAAAAAACCGCGACAGGGAACATTTATTGGAACTTTGCCCTTTAGATTTATGTGCAGGGTATCGGAGAAAACCCGCAGTTTTCCTTTGCGGGCAGGCGGGGTTATCTCAACTTCGAATTCAAAGCGATTTTCTGTCTGCTTCTGACCGACTACTTTTACTATACCATTGTCTGAAACAACTGAATCAACCACGATTTCCTGATTATAATTGCTCGTCAGGTAAATAGTCCGCTTCTGTGTCTTGTTCTCAACGGCATCTCGAATAATAATCGCAGCCGGTGAGGTCTCAAATTCACGCATACAGGTATAATCAACTTTTACGGTTTTGCACTCCGGATGGTTTGTTTCAATTATGACAGAACCCGACAGAAAACGCCTGAGAGCCTCAATATCGACTTTCAGCTTCAATGTATGAACATCAGAGACATTGTTCGAGTCAAAATCTATCGTAAAAACATTTCCGGGGAAAGTGATTTTGGTTATCGCATATTGTTTGCCGTCTTTACTCTTCAGCGTTATATCCTGGGCGCCACCGTTGGGCTCAAACAGGGAAAGAGTCATTTTTTCGGGCTCAACTTGAATCTGTGTCTGGACATCTGCTTTTATCCTTAGCTCAACTTTAGGATTATTGGCATCATTGCTTGAAACGAAAACACTCTGAGTTGCAGCCCCCTGGAATTTTGGAGCGTGAAAAGTTACGGCAATTTCACCGCTTTCGCCGGGAGCATAATCCTTTTTCTTTAATTCCGGCACAGTACATTTACAGGTGCCCTTTGTGGCGGTTATTTCGAGTGTGCCGGTGCCGACATTCGTAAATTTGAACAAACAGCTATTCATACTATCCGGCAACACTGGACCGAAATCGTGGCTGAGGCTGTCAAATTTTATCACGGCGTCTAAAGAGAGGACATTTGCCTTCTGCGGGGCAGAAACTTTTTCGGTCTCTTCTTTGGCTGAATCTGATTTCTTGCCGCCGTCAAACAGTCCCGCTGCAGATTCACCAGAATATACCGCTATTAAAAGGGACACGGAAACTGTCGAAACAACCATAATTTTGTAAAGTTTATTATTCATAACTGCATCTCCGGTAAGAACGATTAAACAAATATATGAACATACAAAATATTATTTTAGCACAAACAAAAAATTGAAGCAACCGCAATTTTTGACATATAAAGAAGACTTGTTAATATACGCCGGCTATGGTACATTGGCTCAAAATTTCTGGAAAATTATACTCTGGTTTAAAAGCGAGAAAAAGATGAATGTATTGCTGGTAGGAAACGGCGGCAGAGAACACGCAATAGCCTGGAAACTTGCGCAATCGGCGAAACTTAAAAAGCTTTTCATCGCACCGGGCAATCCCGGAACCGCCCGACACGGCACCAATATAGATATAAAGGTCAATGAATATGACAAGCTCGTCAAATTCGCAATGGACAACAATGTTCAACTGGCGGTCATCGGGCCTGAAGACCCGCTGGCCGGTGGTATCGTTGACAAATTTGAAAAAGCCGGGATAAAGGCCTTCGGACCAAGCGGCGCGGGGGCACAGCTCGAAGCGGATAAGGCATTTTCCAAATTTATTATGAAAGCCAATTCCGTCCCAACCGCCGAGAGCAGAACTTTCGACAATTTCGCCGACGCAAAGACATATATAGCAAGCAGAGATGAGGCAGTTGTTATCAAAGCAACGGGGCTTGCCAAGGGCAAGGGAGTCTTTGTCTGCGAGGAGCCGTCGGAGGGAATCCTTGCCGCTGAAAAAATGATGTGCGATAAAATATTCGGCGCAGCGGGCGAAAGAATTCTTGTAGAAGATAAACTGCTCGGTCAGGAAGTTTCAATACTGGCGCTCGTGGACGGCAGAAATATCTATGTTCTTGAAACCGCTCAGGACCATAAGCCCCTCGGCGACGGCGATACAGGCCCGAATACGGGCGGAATGGGAGCATACAGCCCGGCACCGATTGTAACCGATAAAATTATGGACCAGATTGTGCGAGAGGTACTCGTCCCGACGGTTGACGGAATGAATAAAAACGGCACGCCGTATAAAGGAATTCTTTACGCAGGCCTGATGATTACTCAGGGCGGGCCGCGAGTACTCGAATACAATGTACGGTTCGGCGACCCGGAGACTCAGCCGATTTTGGCAAGACTTAAAAGCGACCTGCTCGAAGTAATGCTGGCAACCTGCAGCGGCTCGCTCGACAAAATCACGCTCGAATGGGACAGTCGAGCCGCGGTTTGCGTCGTTATGGCTTCGGGAGGTTATCCTGACGATTATGAAAAAGGCAAAGTCATCAGCGGAATTGACGAAGCCGAAAAGCTAAAGGATGTTACTGTCTTTCACGCGGGAACTGCCGAAAAGGACGGGGTAATCGTAACCACCGGTGGAAGAGTTTTGGGAGTAACGGCACTGGGCAGCAGTATTGCCGCGGCACAGGCCAGAGCCTATGAGGCCGTAGAAAAAATAAAATTCGAGAAAGCATATTATCGAAAAGATATTGCGGATAAAGCTATCAAGAATGGTTCTAAGTCATAAGAACACCTCTAATAATTCGGAAAATGTGGATTGCTTCGTCGTCCCAAGCCGGGACTCCTCGCAATGACATCCCCACTTTCGTAAGGACAAGCTTTTAGAGGTTGCCATAAGTTTGTGGTTTTGAGTTAACGGATAAGATTTTTGCCGAAGAAAATCCGCGACTCAAAACTCAGCGATAAGAACTCAAACTATTAAGGGGTTTTGTGATAAACAATAGAGACAAAAAGACCGTCCGCTGGATTATAACAGTTATCGTCGCCGTCGTTCTGTGGTTTTTTTACAACTGGGGCGGCAACCTGCTGCTTCAGCCGATAGCAGTCAGACAAATCAGGGAACTGACCGGCGCCAGAGTGGATATAGACAGAATATCCTTTATGCTCAGCGGCAAAATCAGGCTTGAAAATGTGCAGATAGGCCCTCTTATTAAAACAGAACCGGACAATTCTATATTAACGGCAAAAGATTTCGATGTGTCTTTCTCGCTTTTGAGTTTCCTGAAATTCAACCCGCAAATCAAGCAAATCAGGCTTGTAGATTTCGTATTAAATGCGCAATTCAACAACGATACGAAACAATGGAATATTCTGGCTTTGAAGCTGCCCGCGGGTGGAACAGGTTTTAAAATGCCGGATTTCAGATTTAAACGGGGGGAAATAAAATTCACTCAAATCTCCGACGGCAAAGAAACAAAAACTATCGCCTGCCGGGTCCGCAGCGCCTCAGCAAAATTAGAACAGGATAAAGATTTATCGATTATGACCATAGCAGAGGACGGGGCGAACGAAACAAGCGGAGACAGAATTTTTGTCAGATGGACGAAAGACGCAAATCCGCAAATAGAGGTCGAGGGCTATCTTCCTCAGCTCGATTTGGAATTGTTCGGCAGCAGATGCAATTTTAACAGTTTTTACTCGAAAGTAGTTACAGACAATAACAGTATAGTCTTTAAGAAAACCACCATCGCCGTCGGCCCGGCCACTGTTATAGATGTTAATGGAACGATAGCGGATTTGAAGACCGACCCGTCTTTCGTGTTCGGCGTTAGAATGAAGGATTTGACCGTACGCTATGAGCCGCAGGATAACTGCTTTGCGCACGGCAGCAGGATTTTCGATAAATTCATTCCGCTTCTTCAGGTGTTCTTCGATAATTTCAACCCTCAGGGGCTTCTCGACCTCGATGTCGTCCTTACGGGCAAAGTCAACCAAATCGCCAAAACGCAGTGCAGAGGCTATTTGGGCTGCAAAGATGTATCGATAAAATATTTTGAGTTTCCTTATTTAGTGGAACATCTTGCCGGCAAAATCGATGTTACCGAAACCAGTATGACCATGAAAGATATCAGTGCCGCGCACGGCAAAGTCGATATCGTAATGAACGG
>JAQTQF010000168.1 GCA_028712345.1 Phycisphaerae bacterium
ACATTTGCCCGCAACACATCTTTGCAGGTTTGGCCAATTGCGTTCCCGCGGGGTATCCCTGTTATTTGTTCAGCCGCCTTATTAAATGAGGTAATTCGCCAATTCTCATCTACGGTAAATACGCCATCGGCAATACTGTCCAGAATAACATCTGTTTTTTTATACGATTTAAGACCCATCTATACCATTATATTGACCCAAGTGCTTTTTTCAATCATCAATTTATTGCGCAATTACCGGCAGTAAACTCGGCAGGTACACATTTTGAAAATATTTGCAGGGGACATAAAGCTGTTGTTATAATGTCAATGCTTTTTGGTGTTCTGTCAACAGTGGCCGAATTCTTCCTGTCGTTTTACCTTGATTTACCAACCGGCGCCTGCATTGTTATTGTAAGCACACTCATCTTCGCAATTTCAGCCTCTTATCGTTCCATCAGAAAATAAATTTTGCATTTATTCTGGATTTAAGGGTCAGGATTTAAAAATATATCGTTTAGACCCACCCCTCGAAATCTTTTATACCCTATAGTCCATCCTCACTGCTGCACAAATATAAATCAATTGAATAGAGCTTCAACAAAGGTCGCGGGGTCGAATTCTGATATATCTTCCGGCTTTTCGCCCAGGCCTATGAATTTGACGGGAATATCAAGCTGGTCTTTTATGGCGATGACTATTCCTCCGCGTGCGGTGCCGTCAAGTTTAGCCAGGAATATGCCTGTTACATTTATCGCCTCGGTGAACATCTTTGCCTGCATAATGGCGTTTTGCCCGGTGGTAGCGTCCAGAACAAGCAGCACCTCGTGCGGAGCGGTCGGAATCTGTTTGGCGGCAACATTGCGAATTTTCGTAAGCTCGAGCATTAAGTGCTTTTGCGTATGAAGCCGGCCTGCGGTATCGAGGATTAGATATTTTGCGCCTCTGGCAAGGGCCGCTGAACAGGCATCGTAGGCGACCGCCGCAGGGTCTGCGCCGGAGTTATGCTTGACAATTTCAACGCCGATTCTATTTGCCCAGATAGTAAGCTGTTCGACCGCCGCTGCGCGGAAGGTGTCGCAGGCGGCAACGATGACCTTTTCGCCGCTGCGACTGAGTGTATATGCGAGCTTGGCGATGCTGGTGGTTTTCCCCGAGCCGTTTACGCCAGAGACGAGAATTACCGTCGGACCCGATTCGGCAATATTCAACTGGCGCCTCTGATTGGGCCAGTAATCTTTCATATGCTCTTTCAAAAACGGAACAATGTCCTCGGTTTTTGCGATTTTTTTACTCTTGTACGCAACCCGCAAGTCGCCGATGAGTTTGTCGGTCGTCTCAACACCAATGTCATCACTAATGAGGGTTTCCTCAAGTTTATCGAGGAGCTTATCGTCGATATCCCTGCCGAAAGTAAGAACGCCTGCCAGCGACGATTTGATTTTGTCGCGGGTTTTGCCGAGATGGCCTTTGATATAGTCAAGGGTTTTGGTAAAAATTCCCATAGAAGCTCCAGATTCAATTTCTTATAACTAAATTTCCACGGGTTAAAACCCGTGGGATTTACCGCAACAGGCATTGCCTGTCCACCTTTGGCGGATAACTTCATCTACGGGTTGAAACCCGTAGAATTGCGGCAGAATATTAAAAGCGGTATTTTATCAGCATAGATATGATAAGTAAAGAGGTTAGGTCTCGGACAAATGACGGTTAAACCTTTTTTTCTTTGACAAAACCGCCCCGATACGGTAAATTTCCCTCGTTACGGATGGCACATCTATGCAGTTCAAACACACCTGACGGTGTGGGCAAATTTTAATTGGTTGATTATACAGGAAGGTGTCGTCTTTTCCAACGGAGTTTATTTCAGTCGGCAGCAAGGGTAATAAGGGCGAAAATTTGGCGCAGGACGCAAGAGAAATATTTGAGGCGATTATTGAACGGGTTAAGGTTCTCGACCCAGCCAATAGTCGAAAATGGTTCGATAACCTTACAGCCAAGCACTTCAGCGGGGGCTTGCTCGATATAGGTTGTCCAGATTCAGAAAGCGCCGGCTTTCTGCAGGATAACTGTATGGGCAGTTTTACCCGGGCATCTCAGCAGATTACCAACCATCTTATAAGCATAAAGTTCAGCGTAAGTTCACAAACCCGGCAGGATATTTCACTGCCTAAGGAAACCGGCCAGATGCGCCTTCACCCGGATTATACATTCGACAGTTTTGTTGTAGGACCCGGCAATCGGCTGGCACACGCAAGCTGCGTTGCGGTAAGTAAATCGCTGGGCACAACATATAACCCGCTGTTCATTCACGGCAGCGTAGGATTAGGCAAGACACACCTGCTGCACGCAATATGCAAAGAGACAAGAAACAGTATTCAGGACGCAAAGATACAATTTCTAAGCTGTGAGGAATTTGTCAACCGCTTCATTAGCGCAATTGAGCACGGCTCACTTACCGAATTCAAAAGTCTTTACAGAACAGTAGATTTGCTCGTAATCGACGATGTTCAATTTTTGAGAGAACGGGAGCAGAGCCAGGAAGAGTTCTTCCACACCTTCAACGCCCTGTACGACAACAGGAGACAGATTGTCCTAAGCGCCGATTCGGCGCCGGGCGAAATACCATCCCTGCCAGAAAGACTCGTAAGCAGATTCAAATGGGGGCTTGTCGTAAGAGTAGATGCGCCAAGCTATGAGACGAGGGTCGCAATCATACAGAAAAAGGCGGCTATGCGGGGAATGGAAGTTTCAGACGAAGTGGCTGAATATATCGCATTAAAGGTAAAAGCAAATATCCGTGAGCTTGAAGGAGCGATGACAACTCTTTACGCGATGGCAGGAGCAACCGGCCAGGACCTCAGCCTTGAATCAGCTAAAAAAGCGCTGGGCGAGAAAGAAACAACGGATAGAAACATTACCATTACCGATATTATAAAGGCGGTAACGGCATATTACGATGTCCGCCCTGCTGATTTGCAGAGCAAAAAAAGGAGCCAGAGCATCGCTATGCCCCGGCAGGTATGTATGTATCTTGCCAGAAGCCTTACTAATCACAGTCTTGAGGAAATCGGCGGACATTTGGGCGGCAGAGACCACACAACAGTAATGCACGCCTGCGGCAAAATAGGCGAACTGGAACAAAACGATCAAAAAGTTCAGTCGCAGCTTGCCGAACTTACCAAAAAAATAGCAAAATAGTCTGACATTTTTAGCATTCCGTCATTCTGCCCATAAGTCCCGTCAGGGATACTTCGCGGCAGACTCCGTAGGAGAACGGAGCGAAGCGCAGTGAAGAATCTCTTATCAGCACAGAAACAAGATTCTTCCCCGTAAGGGGTCAGAATGACAAAGTAATAATACCCTACTACACTGCCCCCTATACCCTGCAAAACAGTTTTATCGGTCTAAACAGAAAAAAATCCTTTTTTATACTTTTTAGGACTTAAGTAACCCCCTTACCGACACGATAATAGGGCTGAGAATGCACATAAATGATATAAACAGCGGCGGCAACGAAAAAAAAGAGGCGATTTTTCTGATAGATGAATCTGCCCGTTTTGAAGAGCAGCTCTGCGGCCGGATGGCACGGGTCGAGCTTTCTGTTCCAATTTTCGGAAAAGATTTAAATCTTACGATTGGTTTTCTCGATATGCCGGTAAGAATCTGTGATTTTATTCCGGTAGCACAGGCTCTTTGCGACAAGATTGTAGATGCAACGCTGAACGAGGCACAAAAGCTCGGCTGGAATGTCCCCTGCAAAAAAGGCTGCGGCTTCTGCTGCAAAAATCTGGTGCCAATTTCAGAGCCTGAGGCAATGTGGCTTAGCCAAGAGTTCGCCGGTCTGCCGAAAAGCGAACAGAAAGTCCTGCAGAGGTCCATCGAGTTTGCCCGCAGAAAACTTCTTTCGGTCGCACCGCCTCAGCTTACCGAACCGGATATACCGCAGGAAATTTCCGATTGGTACTCGAATCTCGATTTAGTATGCCCGTTCCTTGTTGAAAACAGTTGTTCGATTTACAGGCTCAGGCCGCTGGCGTGCAGGGAACACATCGTTGCCGGCTTAGCCGGCTGCGGCCAATCACAAAACCAGATAGTACGACTGCCGATAAGCATTTTAGAATCGGTCTCGAAGCTTTGCGACAGATTCGGAGAAGGCCAGACAGATGCGATAATGCTGCCTATTTCATTTGCGTGGGTACAATCGAAAAAAAACCGGAAAGTCGGAACTTATTATATGTCGCAGCTTCTTGAGAGTCTGGTTGAGATAATGGAACAGCAGACCGTAAGAATTTAGTTTTGGGTTTTGAGCCCGCTTTGCAGGAAGCATTGGAAATGTCAAAAGAGTTTAAAAGTCAAAACTAAAAACCAAATCTTAAAACTCAAAACTGTTCGTCATATCGGTAAAACTACACAATGCAAAAAATTTTAAGTTTTGAGTCTTTAATCAGTCACGGCGTTCGCTTTCCGTTTCTGCGACAGGGGCCAGTCGTTATAATTTTCCGCATAAGCGATTCTGAAAGCCTCGACTACTTCCGGGTCGAATTGAGCGCCTGCGAGACTGACAATCTCGCCAATTGCTTC
>JAQTQF010000169.1 GCA_028712345.1 Phycisphaerae bacterium
CAGACAACCTGATGAGCTCCGATATGCTGAGTAATTCCGCCTGCCTCGCCGGCAGCCACTCGAGCTGAACGGATTTTATCGAGCAAACTGGTTTTGCCATGATCGACATGGCCGAGCATTGTTACTACCGCAGAACATTTTTCCATATGGTCTCGATGTCTTTTTTCAAATTCATCGGCAATCTGCTGTTCGATGGTTTGTTTCTTCTGGACGATGAGTTCAGTTCCCATTTCCAGAGCAATGAGTTCGGCGATTTCAGTAGGGATAATTTGATTGGCATTTGCCATAATACCCTGTGGGATTAGTTTTTGTATGATTTCAGATATTTTTACGGTTAAAACTGCGGCCAGGTCCTTGACCATTATCGGTGTCGTAATCGTTGCTTTTTCCGGCTTGGCTCGTTGCTGTTCTTCGGCTTTTGATTTTTTGGTTTCTAATTTTCTTGTCGGCCGCAGACGCATACCCTCTCCGCCGGCCGCTTCAAGCCTGGCTCGCCTCTCCTCAATGTCTCTGCTTCTTAGCTTTCGGCCGGATTTGTCGCCGTGAATGGATTCTTCTGTGGAAGGTTTCTCGTGTTTTCTGCCGTGCGTTTTCTTTTTGCCCTTACCTGTCTTTGATTTAGAATCGGCAATGTCAGGCACGCTTGCAAGAAGTGGCTCTGAGGCCTCCTGTCGATAGGAAGGCCTGGTCTTTGGTTTTGGCCGGGGTCTTTCGACATATTCCGGCTTTTCAACTCTTATAACGCGGGGACCGGACAGCTTTGCGGGTTTTGGTTTTTCGAGCATTGGTCCTGCAGGCACTATGGGTTTGGCGGGTTCCGGAACTACCTCCGGTTCCGGCGGCGATACAGCTTGAACCGCAGGACTCTCTTCTTCGGGCGTTTCCTGCTGAGGGGCATCTGCCTGCTCCTGCTTTTGGTCCTCTGCTGCCGGTTGTTCGGCGATCTGAGTTTCCTGTGCGACGGCTTGCTGTTCAGGTTTTTCTGTCTTAGGTTCCGGTGATGTTTTCTTTTTCTTCTTTACCCGAACCTTTTTCAGATCGACCGGCGCGGCAACTTCAACCGCGGTCGTATGTTCACCTTCGCTGAACCATTCGCGAATTGTCGCGGAAAGACCTGCCGAAACTGTTGACATATGATTTTGTATGTCCAGCCCTTCAGCCTGACACTTTTCAATGATAGCCTTGCTCTTAACGCCCAGTTCTTTTGCTAAAAGATGAACTCTTGTAATTGCCAATCTTGTCTAACTCCGGAATTTTTATAACTTTTTATTTTACCTGTCAGCTTTATTATTGTTCTGCCGGTGGTTGACTGTCTTCCTGTTTTGCCTCGCCCATCAGTGTTTCAGCAATAGTATGCCCGGTCTTTACAGTTTGTTTTTTAGCAAGTTCTTCAGCTGTCGCGATGACCGTTTTTGCCAGTTCAGGGTTAAGGCCAATTTCCTTTATCAAAGGCTCGGTACCGATTTCCGCCAGGTCAAGAATACTTATTACTCCCAAAGCGATGAGCTTATCGATGAATGTATCATCGATTCCTTCTATGTTCGTCAGCCCGGCAGTAAGTTTTTCAACTTCCTGGTTATATTCTTCGGGCGTAAGTATATCAATGTCCCAGTCGGTCAATCTTGCCGCCAGTCTTACATTTTGTCCGTGTTTTCCTATCGCAAGGCTCAACTGGTCTTCTGAGACGACTACCGTTGCTCCGCCTAATTCAAAGCACAAAGCTACCTGGCTGCATTTTGCGGGCATAAGAGCGTTTGCAATCAATTCCTGAGAGGATTCATTCCATCTTACAATATCTATTTTTTCACCGCCGAGCTCATCGACGATGTTTTTAATTCTGCTGCCGCGGACTCCGACACAAGCGCCTACCGCATCGACCTTATTATCACTCGAAAGCACCGCTATTTTAGTCCTGTAGCCGGCTTCTCGGGCAAGAGCTTTTATTTCTATAATTTCCTCGCCGACTTCGGGCACTTCAAGCTCGAACAGTCTCCGGATAAAATCGGGATGTGTTCGCGACAGGATTATCTTAACGACACTGGCCGATTCGCGAACATCCAGTATCATACATCGGATTCTTTCGCTGATATGGTGACTTTGGCCGCTGATTTGTTCACTCTTGGGTAGAATAGCCTCGGTTCTGTTGTTCAGATTTACTATTGCGCTTCCACCTTCGTATCTTATTACTGTTCCGCTTATTATTTCGCCCCTGCGATCGATGAATTCATCATATACGCTCTGTCTTTCGTCGGATTTGATTTTTTGGATCATTACCTGTTTTGCTGTCTGAGCAGGGATTCTTCCGAGCTGTTTGATGTCGAGAGGCTGACCTTCCTTAAAAGCGGCAATATCACCCGTGGTTTGGTCGATATGAACCTGAATATCAACTTCCGTTTTTCCAAAGTATTTTCTTGCAGCCGAGACCATCGCTGTCTCGAGGTCGTTGAATATAGATTCCCGATCTATATTCTTATCCCGAGCGATGTTGTCAACTATCCTAATGAGTTCCTGATTCATTTTTTACCTTTCGCTGCCACAATCCTGCATAAAAAAATGGAAACCTTCCAAAACAGAATGTTTCCACTTCGATAAGCTGCCGGATTGTCGTAGGTCGTCTTTACATCTGACGCGCCTTCCCAGCGACAATCCTATCAAAAGCTTTCGAAGCGAAAGCGTTAGCGCACCGCACAAAAGATTTATGACTTCTATGCAGCCGACCCAATGTAGCCGCCAAGCTACACACGGCTGTGAAATCCTGCACAATACAACATAGCTAATGCCTTTTTTTATCTTTAGTTAAAAACAAATTTAAAAGGTGATTATACTATAGAAGGTTGGTTTGTCAAATAATTAAGGCTGAAAAATAGTAAATAGTACCTATGTGGAGCAAAAATAGCCCAAATTATAACTCTTTGGAGTAAAACAGGTAAAAACAACAGTGATTAGCCCTGTATCCACCGCATATAAAAGCCGAGCCGCGTCAGCGGCCGGAATGCTCTAATTTTTTTCTTTGATTGCGGCGATTTCCATATCTTCGACATCGCTGCCTGCCGCTGCCGCCAAAACAAGCTGAGCATCGCGGTATTTAATATTTTTATCGATTCGCAGCCGAAGTGTTTTAATGTTTTTTTCAGCCGCTTCTTTATTGATGGAATTGACAAGCCAGCTAACGATATCTGATGAGGCAGTGAAAGGGCACTTTTCTGCTCCCACCGCGAAGATTTTTTCTCCGTCGTCGGGATTTATAAAGACGCTGACCGTTGGCGGTACCGCATCGACATTATTATTTGCGGCATTAATGCAGTCTTCCGGCACATCAAGCTGAAAATTCTGCGCATCTATTCTCTGGTAAACGATTACCAAAAATATAATCAGCAGAAAGACGACATCTATTATGGGCGTTAGATTGATTTTACTTTGCAAATTATCCTATAATTCTTGTCTTCTATACGCTTCAATAATTTTTTCTAATAATTTATTTGGTTTAGCTTCATATTTTACAAAGTCCTTTATATTGTTATGCTTCAAATGAAGTTGCCCCTCGCCAGTGTTTCCCCTGTGCTGTCCTTTGGAATAACACTTATTTTTCTCTACTTCTTTAGATGAAAGCACCCAATATTTAATAGTATCTCGCCAAACGCCAATCCAGATAAAAACATCGCAACATTTTGGTTTTACCTGCTGAAAATTCATATCAAACGGATTTTTCGACTCCCAAGCAAGTGCTTTTACATATTTCGAGCAATATATTCATCTCTGACTTCCAAGTAATCGTCCAGAGTAATTTTGTCCAAACCCAACAAGCTCGAAATAATAAATGCATACTCATTGAATGGATAGACAGAGATTAAATCATTCAATCTGTTTTTAAGTTTTTCTCTATTTTCTGACGATAAAGAGTCGACCAATTTCTCAAGTTGTTTTTTTAAGATTTGCATAATTATTTGTTAAACTCCTTTAAATAATTCCTCTCTTTCGACGAAAGAGCATATTTGTCTATAAGATAATTATCCAATTTTTCAAAGGCGGTTTTGTTTTTAATAATTGAATCAACCATTTCAACGATTTCCCCAAATGTTTTTTTATCCCAAAGAGGTAGCGGCATTCGCTCAATATGACTTCTCAAAACCTTTATGCTTGAAAACTTTTTCTGAAAAATAAACTGATACAAAGAGGAATTAAAAATGGCGGCAATAACCTTAATTGGATAATCTTTAATTTTAGGTATAACAATATTGGCGCTATTTAATGTTAGTTTTTGGTTGTCGTCATAAGCGAAAGCCAGATACTTTGAAATAAATTTATAAATCAATTTTTCGTTAGCTCGATATTTTTCTATTGGCGCCACTTGTTGAAATCTTTCGGGAATAAATTGGATGTAATTAGAGGGCTTGTTTAAAATAAACTTTTCAACATCTTTACCCTTATAAACTTCTTCAAATCCTTTTTGTAATTCATTGGTAATATATTTTGAATTGTTTCCGGTAACTATGCCTAAAGCCCAATCCGCTTTTCCCTCTAGTGTCGTGTGTGGGGTGGCGTA
>JAQTQF010000003.1 GCA_028712345.1 Phycisphaerae bacterium
TCTTGCGCCGGCTTTTTTGGAGTCATAAACAAAATAGCCCTGTGCGTTATTTTCCGTAAGGTCGCCGATAATTTTGATTGAGTTTTTGTTCGCCCCGACTGTGCCGTCCGAGCCGAGTCCGTAAAACATCGCACTGTAAATGCCTTCATGCGAAACATCAAAACTTCCATCGACCTCAAGACTGCTATTCGTAACATCGTCGTTGATGCCGACGGTAAAATGCTTCTTCGGCTCTTTGGCGTCAAGATTATCGAAAACGGCCTTGACCATCGCGGGAGTGAATTCCTTTGAACCGAGTCCATATCTGCCGCCGATAATCATTGGATAGCTCGCAAACGGAGCGGTCCCCTCGCTCATCGCCTCGCCTATTCCCGTTCTGACATCGAGATATAAAGGTTCGCCCAGTGAGCCGGGCTCTTTTGTTCTGTCGAGAACGGCAATTTTCTTTACCGTCTTCGGCAATGCGGCGATGAAATGCTTGTTACTGAAAGGTCTGAAGAGTCTAACCTTTAAAACGCCGAGTTTCTGGCCTTTGCCGTTAAGATATTCGACTGTTTCGTGAACTGTCTCGGCGCCCGAACCCATAATGATTATAACTTTTTCAGCGTCTGGTGAACCGACATAATCGAAAAGATTGTATTTTCTGCCAACGACCTTTTCCAGTTTCCTCATCGTATCTTCGACGATTTGGGGAACGGCCGCGTGATACTTGTTTACCGTTTCGCGTCCCTGGAAATAGACATCCGGATTCTGGCTTGTGCCGCTAATCATAGGCCTGTCGGGATTAAGCGCCCTTTGCTTGTGAGCGATTACCAGCTCACTGTCGATAACCTCTCGCATCTGGTCGAAACTTATTTCGTCGATTTTCTGTATTTCGTGGCTCGTCCTGAAGCCGTCGAAGAAATGCAGGAAAGGTATTCGCCCGGCCAGCGTCGCCTGCTGAGAAATAAGAGCAAGGTCCATTACTTCCTGCACGCTGTTCGAGCAGAGCATCGCAAAGCCGGTCTGTCTGCACGCCATAACATCCGAATGGTCGCCGAAGATTGATAACGCCTGACAGGCAAGCGACCTTGCCGAAACCTGAAAAACTGCAGGGGTCAATTCGCCTGCGATTTTATACATATTGGGAATCATAAGCAGAAGACCCTGCGATGCGGTGAAAGTTGTGGTCAAAGCCCCTGCCGCAAGAGCGCCGTGAACTGCGCCGCTTGCTCCGCCTTCGGACTGCATTTCCGTTACACTCGGAATCGTGCCCCAGATATTCTTTTCGCCCGCTGCCGATTTGGCATCGGAAATCTCGCCCATATTCGAGCTTGGCGTAATCGGATAAATTGCGATAACTTCATTTGTTGCGTGACCAATGTGTGCCGCGGCTGTGTTGCCGTCAATCATTACCTTGCCAGACTTCATAATAACTCCTGTTTAACTATATAAAAATAATATACTTATATCTTTTAAAACAAAAAGACCTTCTATACTCTGAAAGTCTCAATAGGCTTGAAACGATTTATTCTATACTTATCAGTCGAAATGGCAAATTTATTTTTTCTCACGGCACCTGACGGTAATAGGGGGTATTTGGGACACGGCGTAATTAAATATAGATTGCTTGACAATGCTCGGCAATGTGGTATAAGTAACATAGTATAAAAAGTTTAGGACATCTTCAAGCCGCTCGATAGACAACTAACCTTTAATGTAATCTTTGAAAATGCGACTCGTCATTCTGACCCCTTAGGGGGAAGAATCTCGTTTTTGGGCTGAATTACCTGATAGGAGTAAAGATGGGAAAAATGCTGAAAACTTCGACCGATAGCAGAAAATGTATGTTTCCGAACTGCACGCATACTTTGAGCATCTATAACCACGAGTCTTATTGCCATATACATTTAGACCGAATGCCTCATGATAAAAAACCCAGGGTTTTAACTCCCTCTAATTCTAATGCATAAACCATTGCCGGGGCGGGGGCTTTTTAATCAGATTTCACCGGGGTGCTTTGCAATTCTACCATTATAATCATCTGTAAACATATTTCCGCTATATCTCTATAACTTCTGAATAAAGAGATGGAAGCGCATTTTGCCGCAAACGAAACTTAGTACCGTGATTGTGGCCTGTTCGTGCATCGAAATCTACATAGACATATCCTTTTTCGATAGCATCCGTAAAGGCGCAAACACTAAACTTTATGAGCATAAAAATCTTTTCATAGGAAAAATATTCTTTTCCATTTTCCACCTTAGTTTTTGCTTGTACATAAAAGCAATTCAGCAGTTTAGTGCCGGCTTTATGCCCGAGATCATCAAAACCCCAATATGGTTGTGGGGCCGATTCTCCAAGGCCAACACGCTTTTTTACTGATTTGAGCCATTCTGCGTGTCGAGGGTCAACCTGCATTGTCTTTCAGTTCCTTTTTATGTTTTGTCTCGAGCTTTTTTACATCTTCCGCAACTGGTAAATTCTCCGGCATGGTGCCGCCAAGTTCTTTAATGGTCTGGCGAATTTTTGCTCCGACTTCGCGATGTGTACGGTTGGCCTTTTCCTTGCCTTTAATATTTTCACGCCGCAGTTTTTCTTCCGTCTGCGTAGCTCTAAAAAGATTTGCCGCAAGTTCGGTACTGCCCATGTGATCAAGAATCTGCTGACCTTTTTTAAGTCTCTTTCGACTATGAATATCCTGCGAGGTCAAACCGCCATACAATCCCATATATCCGTGATTTTGAAAAATGGCATAGTCCGATGCCTTGACTATCCCCGCCTCTTTGGCCGCTCCTGCAAGACGGACATTATGCGTTTTCATCTCCTGCCGCAGAAGCAACCGCCGCTTATCTTCAAGTTCCTGTTCGGAAATTTCCTGTCTTCGCGTCTGAACGGCAAAATATGTCTGCCCTAAAGCCACAATTTCCTTCGATGGGTCGGCATTCTGTACTATCAGATAGCATGCGTAGCGGGACATATATACAGAACTAACAGGCCTTTGTGCCCCGCTGCCTATATCGACCATTTCGGTGATATCAACGAAATGGTCTTCGATGCGGTGCCCGCTGTTAAAACAGGCTACTTTGGCCTTTTTGATGACTTGCTCAAAATTGCGGTAATCGGAATAGCCAAGAATCAGCGAAAAATCCCTGCCCGACCAGTATTCATTACCAGTATCGTTTGTTCGCTTGATTTGTTCGAATGGCGAATCATTGCCCGTAGGAGGCGTTTTGGTAATCTCATTAGCCATATTAAGTCGCTCTTTCAACTATTCTAATTTTGGCGGCGGGCAGATTAACCCGTTTCAGCCCTTTGGCGATAATCCTCTCATAAACGATTATGTTGGCTCTATAAAATCATTGTTAATAATTCTAACTTTCTTTAAATAAAACAATTACAGCATCTTCATCGACTCTACGAGTTTTAAACCTTTGTGCAATTGCATCTGCACGGTAAATCTGATACCTTCAGGCGTAAGATAGATATTATCATTAGTTTTTCCAAGTAATCCCATGTCGGTTGCATAATTGGTATACATTCGAGTCGCGTTATACTTTGCTTTATCTGTTTGCCAGTCGAAATATTTCCCAGCATGAAAAGTGAAGTACGCCATCATATGGGACATAGGCACAGGATAAGTATTTTTCGCAAGTGCAAAAACGGCTTCTACTGCGGAAGCAATCCCAAGTATAACAGATGATTGATATGGATTACTCATAACAAAGGAGCGGATTAGAGCAGCCTGACTTTCGCTCAGTCTAACGGGCAGAACGGGGTCTTTACACTTACAATATTCTCTGCCGAGATTGGTTAATAAAATAGCATCTTCATTGGGCGACCAATCTATTAGCCCAAGCTCATATGTAAATTTTATTTTGTTGTAAAGAGTTCTCGGAGAACCACCAAGATATTTTCGCAATTCTTTGACACTGGTTATTCCACCCTCAAGCAAATAAAGCAAGCTATGGATAAGATGGATATTCCATATTCCAATGTCAATCGGCTTTGTTTCTGTAAACAAAGCGATTGGCTTCATATTCTTGTAGAAATAATTTAGGACTTCCGCTGGATCATAAACAACACACTTTACATCGTCTACCTCGCGGGTTTCGTGTCGAGTTCGTCCATTTTCTGTAACAAGCAAATATGTGCATATTCGCCCCTGAATGAGGTCTCCATCCTCTTGCATTTTTAACAAGTCGTTTCTATAAGAAGAAAGTTGCTCAACGAATTGCCTCTTGAAAGGAACGACTTTTAATTCCAACAAGAGCAGTTCAGTATGATATGTATAAAGAAGATCGAGACGACCTGAAGGCATTATCATTTGGCGACATAAAAATCTTGGTTCGTCCTCAAGGTGCAAAATATTTTTTGTTAAAACGGGAGCACTTACTAAAATGTCTTCGATTTGAGATTCTCTGATTTCCATAGGCATCACGGATAAATTTCAAACTCACTGATTCCAAGTTTATTTTGAATTTCACTTACAAGTGAATCACGGATATTGCCAATCATTTCAATATCCCACAAAATTTGTCGTTTCGTTGGGTTTGTTTGATGGATAAGCTCGAATATGGCATTATCAACAAAATCTTGTCGCCTGATTTGATCATCGCTCATTTCAATAGCCATTTATTTACCCTTAAAGTTCAATATACGAGGCTTGAAGGTCGAATCCTACGCTATTTCTATTCAAGTCATTAGCCGCGATTAATGTTGTACCGCTTCCAACAAAGGGGTCTAAAACCAGTTCGCCTTGATGAGTAAAAAGCTCGATTACTTTTTTGGCAAGTGAAACTGGAAATGTGGCGGGATGAAGTGTCTTGTCTCTTATATCTCTGCCCTCGTAGTAAAACTGCCAGACACCTATTTGGCTTTTCATCCATTCTTTCGCCGTCATGCAGTTTATATTTGTTGGTTTACAATCGCAAGTTCGCGAAGTATTTATCCGAAGTCTCTTCCCATGCAACGAATCCCCCTTAAAAATACCCGCTGGCAAATATTTTGATGTTTTTTCTTCCTCAATAGTAATTGAATCTACCATGTATTCCACCTAACTGCCTTAAAATTAACAAGTTATTCGCCCCTTCGCCCATTTACAACGCCGCGATGCAACCTTATAATGTGGTATTGTAACCTTACAACACCACGATGTAAAGCCGTAATGCCATGATGTAATTTCATAAAACCTACCCTTTTACTAATTCCACAAACTCTTTCATCAGCAGTTTTGTATATCTGCCGGGTTTGCCGTTTGCGATTTGGATTTCATTGAATTTGACCACCGGCACGATATCCTTGCTCGAGACGGCTATTAACAGCTCATCGGCGCCTGCGGCCTCGTCGGCTTTTAACTGCTCGGTCTGGATTTGCAGGCCAACCTTCGCGGCAAGTTCGAGAACGAATTTTCGCGTTATAGAGGGCAGAATATTTGCGCCAAGCGGAGAGGTATGCAGGATTCTTCCGAAAATGCCAAAAAAGGCGCTGGACGAGCCTTCCGTTATGAATCCCGTATCATTGACAAATATCGCTTCGTCGCAGCCCCTCTTATGTGCCGCTCTTTTGGCAAGGACATTGGGCAAAAGGTTGAGCGATTTTATGTCGCATCGTTTCCATCTCGTATCGGGCACAGTTATAACAGAAATGCCGGTTTGTTTCTGAGCGTCTGCGGCCTCAATATCGGATACTGTCAGAAAGAATCGAGGAGTCAGGCCTTCGGCGGCGTGTTCTCTTGTGCCTGAACCTCTTGTTATATGAAAATAAATTTTCGCGTTTGGTTTATCGAATTTTTCAAACGCCTTTAAAACTCTTTTGCGAACCGTTTCAATATCAACGCCTTCTATTTCAACCTCGGCAAGACTTCGTTTAAACCTGTCGAGATGCTCATCGAGAGCGAAGAGTCTGCCGTTATAACTTCGCAGAACCTCATATACGCCGTCGCCGAAAAATGTGCCGTAATCAAAATACGCCGAATCGACTTTGCCCGCATCGACAAACTCATCGCCAATCATTACAAGATGCATTTAAATCCCTTTAAAAAATCCCGAAACTCGAATCTCGAAATCCGAAACAATGAAAAAAATCCAAATATCAAATGTTCAAAACTTTATTCACTCTTGCGCATTATTGCTCCAAAGATATTCATTAGTTCAGTTGCTTCCTGAATCAAATCTGCCCGCTCCTGTTCGAGGTTAGCATCGCTATTTGTATCCGCAAGTCTTAACCAATATCTGCTTTCTTTGGATTCCTTACGGCAAATCTTGATACGAAACACAAAATCTTTTTTGCTTATCGCCTCATTTGCCTCGATATAATTTGCACCAACAGAACCTGAAGCGTTAACCAGTTGTCTTGAATCTTCAATATTTGCTATAGTTTTCGGGAGCTTTTTTACAAATTCTCTTACTCTCTTTGCAAATTGAAATGTTCGGTCTTCAAGGTCATATTGTTTAAAGTTTTGCGATTCGTTCATCTTTGGTTATTCGTATTTGTTTCGCTTTTCGTATTTCGATATTCGTATTTGTTTCGCTTTTCGTATTTCGATATTCGTATTTGTTTCGCTTTTCGTATTTCGATATTCGTATTTGTTTCGCTTTTCGTATTTCGATATTCGTATTTATATCTTATCCTCTTCGCCCTGCGGGCTTTCCTCATCGTCAATCTTCCATTTATCGCTTTCGTCAATATCGTTCATTTCCCGCTCCATATATTTAAAAATCTTATCCTGAAGCGGAGCGATTTTTTCCTGCATCTGCTGCATCTTGGTATAGGTTACCAGCAGCATATCGAGCCGAATAAGCTGCCATTTAGCGATACATTCGGTCTCTTTGACATTGACAAACGGGTCGCATTTGAAGACCCGGCGATTATCCGGCCCAATTTCGCAAAATTCACAATCTTTGCACTGTATCATCACTGCACCCGAAAAAAATAAATTATGAGCAAGCAACTCTTGCAAAAAGTAATATTATCATATATCCTATCCGTTTAAAAGTTATTAAGGCAACAGAAAAAATATCGGGTTTGGAGACCATTAATGGCAAAATCGAGACGCAGAAGGAAAGTAGGCAGTAAAAAGAGGCATAATCGCTGGAAAATCAGGCATCGCAAAGGCTAAGGTTTCTGACAAATCTGTAAGTTTGTGTTGCTGTTGCTGTTAAATTGTGGACATTTTAATTCCTGATCAATGGTTTGAACTGCTGGCAGCGAAGGGTATATGGTGGATATTCCTTTCGCTGCTGGTTAGTTTTGCGGCTTTATTCAAAGGTTCCGACTGGTTTATAGAAGGCGCCTCCGGTGCAGCCAAAAAACTCGGTATACCCGCAATAATCATCGGCGTAACCATCGTAAGCATAGGCACGACCAGCCCGGAGGCAACCGTATCAATAATGGCGGCCTTCGCCGGCAAAAGCGATATGGCTCTGGGAAACGGAATCGGCTCAATCATCTGCAACACCGCACTTATCTTCGGCATAAGCTGTATGCTGTCAAGCGTTCCGACTGACAGGTATATTTTCCAAAGACAAGGGATGGTAAAACTTTTTTCGTGTATGGGATTTATCCTGCTCTGCTATGTGCTTCTAATATTCAACTGCCAATATGTTTCAAGGTTGTATGGTTTTATCCTGCTGGCGATTATGGTCTGGTATATGTTCAAAACCGTCAAATGGGCAAAAGAGCATCATCTTGCCGGCATTACCAATACCGAGGACATAAACGCAAAAAGACCCCTTGCGGCACTTGCGTTGATTTTCTTCATCGGCCTGTTCGTCGTAATCATTGCCAGCCGGGTTTTAATAGGCTCTGCAACACAGATTTGCCTGAAGTTTGGTATTCCGCAGGGTGTTATCGCCGCTACCATTGTTGCGTTCGGCACATCAGTTCCTGAACTTGCGACGGGAATCGCCAGTCTCGTCAAGGGACATAAGGAAATTATGCTTGGAAATATAATCGGCGCAAATATCTTAAATGTATTTCTTGTAATCGGCGGGTCAGCTGCGGTGGGCGGATTAACAATACCGAACTATTTTTATTATTTCCATTTCCCGTTCTTCGTGCTGGTTATCGGATTGTTTATAATCTTTTCGGCAGTCAGCAAAACCCATTATAACCGCATCTTCGGCGCGGTCTTTTTGGTGATTTACACCGCATATATCGCCGCACAATATACGCTGAGAATGAACTAATAAGAGTTTAGAGGTTTTCTTAAATTTTTCCAACGACAAGGCTGCAATTATGGCCACCGAAGCCGAATGAATTGCTTAAAGCGTAATTGACCTTTCTTTCTTTGGCAACCTTAGGAACAAAATCCAGTTTGGAGTCGCATTCGGGGTCAATGTTATCAAGATTGATTGTCGGATGGATTACAGAAGTCTCTATCATTTTGCAGGTTGCCACAAGTTCAATAGCGCCGCTTGCGCCGAGAGAATGGCCAAGCATACTTTTTGTCGAGCTGATGGAAAGATTATAAGCATGCTGACCGAAAATCGTCTTTATCGCTGTGGCTTCGGCAACATCATTTAACTGCGTACTTGTGCCGTGAGCATTTATATAATCGACTTTTTCCTTTTCGATTCCTGCCTGTTTCAATGCCAGCATCATAGCCTTTGTAGCTCCGGCACCATCCGGCAGAGGGGCTGTAATATGATTCGCATCGCCTGTCGCGCCATAGCCCAAAAGCTCGGCATAAATCTTGGCGCCGCGTTTTTTGGCATGTTCGTATTCTTCAAGAACGACAATTCCGGCGCCTTCGGCCATTATAAAACCGTCACGATCAATATCAAACGGCCTTGAAGCAGACTCGGGATCATCGTTGCGGGTACTAAGCGACCTCAGTGCGCAAAACGAACTGAGGCCAACCGGTGAAACCGCCGCCTCTGAGCCGCCGGCTATTACAACATCGCTGCGGTTGTCCAGAATGTTGTAAAACGCCTCACCGATCGAATGAGAGGCGGAGGCACAGGCCGTAACAACGCAGAAGTTCGGCCCGCGAAGACCGTACATCATTGATATCGTCCCGCAGGCAGCGTTGCCCATAAGTTTGGGCACGGTGAACGGCGAAACCCCGCGAGGACCTTTGTTGAGCAGCCGAATGTGCTGGGTTTCAATTTCCTGGATGCCGCCAATACCGGAGCCGACAATCACGCCGCAGCGGTCAAGGTCTTCTTTGGACAGGTCAAGACCGCTGTCTTTCATCGCGTTGACTGCCGAGGCGACCGCTAACTGTGTGAAGCGGTCCATTCGTTTGCCTTCGCGGACATCGACATATTTCGTAATGTCGAAATCCTTTATCACGCCGGCAAACCTGACAGGATACTGCGAAACATCGAAGCTTTCGATGTTCGATACGCCGCTTCTGCCTTTGCAGACGGAATCAAAAAATACGCTGACATCGTCACCCAGAGGTGTAGCGCAGCCCAAGCCCGTTATTACCACTCGTCGTTTATTCATCACAAGAGCCTGTTAACCGTTGTCTTTTTGTTTGAGCACACTAACGATGTAATCGATAGCAGCGCCGACGGTCTGAATCTTTTCAGCCTCCTCATCAGGAATACTGGTATCGAATTCATCTTCGAATTCCATAACCAGCTCGACCGTATCGAGGGAATCGGCGTTAAGATCGTTAATAAACGATGTTTCACGCGTTATTTCGGCTTCATCACTGCCCATTTGCTCGGCAACAATTTTTATGACCTTTTTTTCAATAGTCTGTGCATCAATACTCACTTCTTGGTCTCCTTGAAATAAAGAGTGTTTTTTATTATATTTAGTACTACCGCCGCTACTTTATATTTGGGCGGTAATATAACCGTCTATACGAACGGTTGCAATCATTTTTTTATTATATAGTTTGTATACAAAACCGCGACATTGGCCGCGAATAAAGAAAATTGGCATAAATACTACATCGCCATTCCGCCATCAACCTGCAGTACCTGACCGTTAATATAGCCTGAATCATCGCTTGCGAGAAACGCTACCGCTTTAGCGACATCCTGCGGCGTTCCCATTGTACGAGCGGGAATAACCGCCATTGCCGCTTCCTTAACCACATCGGGCAGAACGCTTGTCATATCAGTCAAAATAAAGCCCGGCGCCACGCAATTGGCGGTAATACCCTTCTTGGCCACTTCCCTGACGATGGATTTTGTCATACCGATAAGGCCTGCCTTGCTCGCCGCGTAATTTGCGCTGCCTGCCTGGCCCATAATTCCTGCTACGGAACTTATACTGATAATTCTGCCGAACTTATTACGAATCATCGAACGAAGAACCGCCCTTGTCGCCATAAAAGCCGCCCGTAGATTTACCGACATAAGTATATCATACTCATCATCGCTCATTTGCATCATAAGCCTGTCCCGTGTAATGCCGGCGTTGTTCACGAGAATTGCGACCCCGCCGTGTTCCTTTGCCAGTTCATCGAGCGTTTCGTTTAACTGTTCCGTTTTTGTGATATCAACGCATTTGGTAATAACACTGTAACCGGCATCGGCAGCAACCTTTTCAAGTTCAGCAAGAGCGGCGGTATTCAAATCCAGACCGGCCACGATTCTGCCCTGCTTTAAAAGCTCAAGCACAATCGCTCTGCCGATTCCTCTTGCCGCCCCTGTTACAACCGCTAATTTTTTTTCTTGTGCCATAGGTACTTCAGCCATCAATCTGCTCCAATCAATCTTTCAGACTATCAATACTGCTGACATTGACAACATCAGCTTTCCGATTAATTCTTTTCATAAGACCCGTCAAAACCCTGTTCGGGCCGATTTCATAAAATTTCCCTGCGCCGTCGGCTAAAAGTTTTTCCATACACTTTTGCCAAAGTACCGCACCGGTCAATTGCTTAACAAGACCCCGTGAGATTTGCTCACTGGTTTTGTAATACTCCGCGTCGACATTCGCTATAACGGCAATATCAGAGGGAGCTTTTATGTTCGTCGCCGCCAGAGCCTTTTTAAGTTCTTCAGCGGCAGGAGACATCAATTGAGAATGAAAAGCGCCAGCGACTTTCAGTTCCACCGCTTTCATTGCTCCGTATTTCTCGGCCAGCCCCACCGCTCTTTTACAGGCATCTATATCGCCGGTAATAACAATTTGGCCGGGACAATTAAAATTCGCACAGCTCAGCAATTGTCCTTCGGCCGCTTCTTCGCAAAGCTGGGCGACCTTATCCTGTTCCAAACCAATAATGCTGACCATTGAGCCTTTTGAGTTATCTGCGGCGGCCTGCATAGCGGCACCTCGTCTCTGAACAAGTTTAAGGCCGTCTTCAAAACTGATTACCCCGGCCGCATAGAGAGCCGTATATTCACCTAAACTCAAACCCGCCGTTATATTCGCAGGTTCAATTCTGCCCTTTGCTTTCAGCGTTTCGAGAATAGCGACCGATGTCGCGAAAATTGCAGGCTGAGAAACCGTGGTGGAATTAAGCTCTTCTTCGGGCCCTTCAAAGCAAAGCTTTGCAAGACCTGAACCGAGGATTCTGTCGGCTTTATCAAAAATTTCCTTAGCCACAGGTTCGGCATCGTAAAAATCTTTGCCCATACCCACTAATTGGGCACCCTGACCCGGAAATATATATGCTGTTTTGACTGTCATTTTCTTCCCTGAAAAACTTTTCAGAACTCAATTACATTTGCGCCCCAGGTCAGACCGCCGCCAAAAGCCACCAGCAGAGCGATATCTCCCTTTTTGACCCTGCCGCCTCTGACGCACTCGTCAAGGGCTATTGGTATCGAGGCCGCTGAGGTGTTGCCGTATTTATCAATATTTATGAATACCTTTTCGTCCGGCCATTCAAGTCTTTTGGCGACCGACTCGATTATTCTTGCGTTCATTTGATGAGGAATGAATAAATCTATATCGCTAAGTTTCAATTTGCATTTGGTCAGACATTCATCAACCGTCTCGATTATTTTTCTAACGGCAAGCTGATAAACTTCTCTGCCGTTGATTTTCATATAAATAAGACTCGGATCTTCAAGCTCTCTGGCCGCGGGATACCTGCTTCCGTGAGCCGAACAGCTAAGGCTTGTCCAACCTGAACCGTCCGCACCGGATGTGCTGTAGAAAATTCCCCTTGAACCTTTCATATCGCCCTTCTTTATAACAGCCGCCCCGGCTCCATCGCCGAAAAGGATACAGCTTTTTCTATCCTTATAATCTGTTATCTTGCTCAAGGTCTCTGCCCCAATAACAAGAACATTATCATACCGGCCGCTCGTTACGAACTGCTGAGCGATACTGAGAGCGTAAACAAAACCGCTGCACGCGGCGGAAAGGTCAAAAGCCCATGCCTTTTTTGCGCCAAGCCTGTCCTGCACAAAGCAGGCGGTTGAGGGAAATACCATTTCCGGCGTTATTGTCGAAACGATGATCATCTCAATATCTTCCGGAGAAATTTTCGCCTGACTAATCGCTCCTTTAGCCGCTTCCGTTGCCAAATCTGCAGTCGTCTGGTTTTCAGCAGCGATGTGACGAACCTTTATACCCGTTCTGCTCGTAATCCACTCGTCGTTGGTTTCAACCATTTTAGTAAGGTCGTCATTGGTAAGCTGTTTTTCAGGTATGCTTCTTCCGGTGCCTGCTATAACAGCCTGAAAAACGCTGCCTGAATTTGTGTCTGTGCTATTCATCCGTGCCTCTGACATTTGTTGTTGACAGATATTCCTTTATCTTCTCGTTTATTTTCTGATTATGGAATTTGCGGGACATCATAACGGCGTTTCTTATCGTCCTGACCTTGCTCGAGCCGTGACAAATGACCGCTGTGCCGTTAACGCCCAGAAGCGGTGCCCCGCCGTATTCGTGATAATCGTACTTCTGGTACATTTTCATCATTATCGGCTTGAACTTCATCGCCAGCAGCAGCGATTCCTGCATAAGCTCGTGTTTTATAACCTTAAAAAGTCCGTCAACAAGGCCTTCGGTAAGTTTCAGCACGACATTTCCGACAAAACCGTCACTGACGGCAACATCGCATTTGCCCTTGAAAATGTCCCTGCCTTCTATATTGCCGATAAAATTAATATTCTTGTCGCTCTTGATAAGCTCTCTCGATTTTTTTACGATCTCGTTGCCCTTGGCATCTTCTTCGCCGATACTCATAACCCCAACCCGCGGATTTTCAATACCGAGAACATGCTTTGAATACATAGTCGCCATAACGGCATATTGATAAAAATTGACGGGCTTGCAGGCGATATTTGCGCCGACATCACAAACCGTCACAGGCCCCTCGAATGTCGGAAAAACCACCGCGATCCCCGGCCTGTTTACGCCTTCGATGTTACGCATTCTCATCTGGCAGGCCGCTACGCAGGCGCCGGTGTTCCCTGCTGAAATGACCGCATCAGCCTGGCCGTCGGCGGCAAGTTTGGTCATAATGGAAATGGAACTGCGTTTCTTTTTCCTCAGCGCCTCTATCGGAGACTCATTCATATCTATAACTTCGGGCGCATCGACAATCTGGAGCATATCACCATATTTACGAAGATTCTTTGCCCCGATTTTCTCTTCGATAACTCCCGCAGGGCCGACCAATATGACAGCGTCGCCCTTATCGAGTTTCTCGATAGACTCAATCGCCCCAGCGATTATCTCGTCCGGTGCGTAATCGCCTCCCATGGCGTCAATAGCGATCCTCATTGCTAATCTGCATCCTCCCTGGCAACATTCAGAGTGATTTTGGGATTGAGATACCCACAGTTTTCGCAGGCAGCATGCGGCAGCTTCGGACTTTCGCACTTTTTGCATATCGAATAATTTACTGCTTCAAGCCTCTGATGGCTTCTGCGTCTTTTGGTCCTGCCTTTAGCTGTTTTTTTTACCGGTAACATTATTATCTCCGTAAATCTGCAGAAAAAACAACAAAGACCAACTCCCTCTGTCAGCCGACCGGCGGCCAATCACTAAGCGAAATTGCTCTTTGCATCCAAATTTTTGGCGACTAAAATCGCCGCTTACAGCATAAAAAAAGCTGTTTAACCAAATTTTAAACACGCTTTAATAGTTCACTTTGCCGCTATTGTCAAGAAAATTTCAAAAATAGGATTATCGATATATTAACAATTCGGTCATTTGCCTGGCAGATGCCGCAAATATGAGTTTACAATCAATATCCGACAACTGATGACCTGATTGCTTATTTTTACATTTTTCCTGTTGAAAAGCAAGGGCTTATTGTGTATCCTCATGTTTTCGTGTAATTTAGACGGACCTAATGTTTAAACAGAGGGCGGAAAAATGGCTAAAAGCCCTGGAAAAATCGCACTTTACGAGCTTATTAATAAAGCGCGTTTTAAATCCGCCCAGCAGAGGGCCTTGTCGACTGATGAAGCAAATGCGCAGCTTGCCTCTAATGTACAGGCAACAGAAGTTCAGACCGATCCTGAGCCGGCGGCAGAAAAAACGGTAAAAGCTTCCGCCATTTGGAGTACAAGGCCGAAATCCCTGCGGTTTTATCCCGACAGGCTCGAACTTTGTTTTTCGTGGCAGGTAGTGGCGATAGCGATTCTGGCCTTTTTGGCTGTCCTGCTGGTTTTTTTCAGGCTCGGCCAGATTTATTCGGCAGGAAAGACGGATGTAAAAAAATCAGCGCCGGCTATGGTGTCCGTGCAGAAAGTTATGCCGCAAACCGTGCCGATGCAGAATAAGCCCCTGCCGATAGGCGAGCAGGCAAAGCCAAGAATAGTTGAGCCGATGGGTGATAATGTAATTGTTATCACGAGCTATCCGTTAAGCTCGCATCTTGAGCCGGTAAAACAGTACTATGCACAGTTCGGCATTGCGACAGAGATAATAAAAAAAGGTTCGCGTTACCTTCTGGTAACGCAGAACAGGTTTAACAGTGTCGCAAAACCAGGCGATGATGGGTATGAAATGAGAAAAAAAATCATTTCCATCGGCGCAAATTATAAGCCGCCGATAGGCTCTGGTTTTGAGTCCTTTGGAACAAAGCCGTTCCAGGACGCTTATGGTATGAAATTAGAATAGATTTACAGGAGTTAATATGTCAATTGATCGTTCACTGAAAATAAAAGGCGCTCTTACAAGACACCGTAATGTTCTTACACGCGGAGAAAGAATTGACCGCCTTAAAGAAGAAGAACGCTGGGAAGAAGGCGATTCGCTTCTTGGTCTTCCAAAAGTAGCCAACAGAAAGGTATCCGTCGGCAAGAAGACCAAGGAAGAAAAAGTCGAAGGCGAAGCCGTCACGGCAGATACAGCAGCGCCGGCAGCAGGAGCCAAGGCCGCACCGGCAGCTAAAGCTGCGCCGGCTAAACCAGCCGCTGGCGGAAAGAAATAAAGTTTAATCCTCGGCGTATCGCCGATGCAGATACTGAATTTATCTAACCCTGTCATCTCAATGGCAGGGTTTTTGTTCTGCTGATATGAAATACTTAGCCGATAGAACAGCTCTAATTGACGCGAGCGGCATTAGAAAGGTTTTCAATCTTGCCGCCTCGATGAAGGACCCGATAAATTTTTCAATCGGCCAGCCCGACTATGATGTTCCGGACGCTCTAAAGCAAGTTGCCATCGAAGCAATAAAACAAGGCAAAAACAGATACACCGCTACCGCCGGTGACCCGGAATTGCTGGCGAAAATAGCCAAACAAACCACTGCCGAAATAGGCTGGCAAAATCCCGCAACGCTCGTCGCAAGCGGCGTAAGCGGAGCATTGCTTTTAGCGTTTATGGCGACCGTCAATCCCGGCGATGAGGTTATTATCCCCGACCCGTATTTTGTAATGTATAAACACCTCGTAAATCTGCTCGGCGGAAAGTGCGTCTTTGTCGATACATATCCCGATTTTGGAATCCATCCGGAAAAAATCGCCGAAAAAATCACCGGCAAAACAAAACTAATCATCGTCAATTCGCCCTGCAATCCGACAGGCGCGGTTTATTCTAAAAAAGACCTTCTCGCTCTTGCCGAAGTCGCAAGGAAAAGAGAAATTCTTGTTCTCTCCGACGAGATATACGATAAATTCTGCTACGATGGGCATTATCAAAGTATGGCAGCGCTGTATGAAAATACGATACTGATGAAAGGCTTCAGCAAATCTTACGCTATGACCGGCTGGCGGCTGGCTTATGTCGCGGCCCCGGCGCATCTGAAGCCGATTATCGAGGAAATGATAAAGATTCAGCAATATACATTTGTCTGCGCCCCTGCCCCGTTCCAGCAGGCGGCAATCGCAGCGATGGACTTCGATATAAGCAATTACATCGCAGATTACAAAACCAAACGGGATATACTTTACGATAGTCTCAAAGACAAATTCCAAATGACTAAATCAGCAGGTGCACTTTACGCATTCATAAAAGCGCCGACTAAAACAAGCACTGAATTTGTCGAAAAGGCGATTAAAAACAATGTGCTGATTATCCCCGGCAATGTCTTCAGCGAAAAAGACACGCATTTCAGACTCTGCTTTACGACGACCAACGAAAAACTCAAACAAGGTGCCGAAATCCTTTCCAATTTAACATAACCCATTCCCGCCGGATGTTCTTTTAATAAAACAATTTGACGAAAAGGGCGAAAAACTGTAAAACTCCCAAAAAAGCAGTAGGTTCTATTGCCCCTTAGGGAGTTTTTATGGTCAGAGACATTATATTCGGCACGATAGGCGGGCTCGGCCTGTTTCTCTTTGGGATGGGACTTATGTCGGAGGGTCTTAAAAAGGCTGCCGGCCAGACGCTCAAGCAAATCCTCGAATCAATGACAAAAAAAAGAATCATCGGCTGCCTGGTCGGAGCCGTGATTACTGCTGTGATTCAATCCAGTTCGGCGACAACGGTTATGATTGTCGGTTTTGTCAATGCCGGTCTGCTCACCCTTGCCCAGGCGATACCCGTTATCATCGGCACAAACATCGGCACGACCGCCACCGCTTGGCTCGTTTCAATATCTGGCATCGAAGCTTTTAAAATCACATCCTATGCGCTCCCCGCCGTTGCCGTCGGTTTCACTATGCAGACATTAGCCAGAAGACCATCCGTAAAAAACACCGGACAAAAGTTTTATGAAAGACGCTTTTGCCGGAATTGAAAACAGCGAACATGTTCAGCAGCTTTTCATCAGAGCTGCGGGCTATCCGATATTAGCCCTTCTAGCGGGTGTTTTAATTACATTGCTTATCCAGAGCAGTTCGGCCGCAGTTGCCAGTATTCAGCTTTTGGCTGCAAGCAGCGCTTTCGGTACGGACTGGCACATAGTTTTGAACATCGCCATACCATTTATTCTCGGCAGCAATATCGGCACTACCATTACTGCCCAATTGGCCGCGCTCGGTACAAATGTAAACGCTCGCAGAACCGCATGGGCACATACCGTATTCAATATTATCGGTGCATTTATATTTTTCTGGTTTATAGGTCTCATTGGAAAAATGGTTCTTATAATCGCTCCATGGCAGCTTGATGGGAATACCATAGCAGCCGGTATTGCGATTGCACATACTTTAATAAAAATTCTCGAAGCTGTATTATTTTTACCCGCTTCGGGACTAATCGAAAAAATTGTTCTCTGGCTGATTAAGGAAAAACCGGGACAACGGGATATTCCGCCCGTAACACTCGAGCGTCGTCTGTTCGACACTCCGGAAATAGCCCTGGACCAGGCCCGTCGCGAAATTGTTAGAATGGCTCGATATGCAGGCGAAGCCGTTAAGCTTTCAATTTCCGGACTGCTTAACAACAATTACCGCAGACTCGAACAGGCCAGAAAAACCGAAGACGCAACGGATTCGTTCCAATATGAAATTACATCGTATTTGGCGGCTCTGTCCCAAAAACAAATATCAGAGCAGGTATCATCGGAACTTCCCGTATTGCTGCATACCGTCAACGACCTTGAACGAATAGGCGACCATGCGGTCAACATCGCCGAAATTGCCGAACGCAAAATTCAGCAAAACTTCTTTTTCAGCGACTCGGCCAGGAGCGAAATAAGAGCTTTGAGAAAACAAGTAAACGAAATGTTCAGCAGGATTATATCGGCGCTCGAAAACGGTGATGCCGCTTCTGCAAAAAAGGCGATGATAAACGAGAACGCCCTAAACAAGATGCAGATAGATTTCAGACGCAGCCATGTTCAGAGAATGACCAACGGCCAGTGCAACGCCACGGCGGGCCTGATTTTCATCGATATGGTTGACAATATGGAAAAAATCGGCGACCATTTGGCCAACATAGCACAAGCAGTCATCGGCGGACTTCAGTGGGACGGCGTCGGGGCGGATAACGAGGATTAAAAAATTCCGCTTGTCTATCCAAAAATAACAGTTAAAATTACTGCTATGAGAGAAAAAATTACATTTCTACTGTTGTGGACTTTGACTTTGCCGGCTCTTGCCGTCCAGCCGAATATTCCTACAGAACCAAACGATGCCATCGCAGCGGTAATAACCTGCACAGGCCTGATTGACGACGGATTGTATTCTTCCATAAAACGCAGGGCAAATACCGCTCTCGAAAACGGCGCAAATTATATCATACTCGAAATCGAAACTTACGGCGGGCTAGTCAAGAGCGCAGACGACATCTCGAAATTTCTCACCCTCGAACTCAGCGAAAAAGCACATACTGTCGCTTTCGTCAATACCGAAGCTATAAGCGCCGGAGCGATGATAAGCGTTTCCTGTCGGGACATAATAATGAGGAAGAATACTACTATCGGCGATTGTGCGCCGATTCTGATGGGAGACAAACTCGAAGGCGTCGAACGGGAAAAACAGGAAAGCTTTATCCGCGCGACATTCCAAAGAGCCGCCGAGGCGAACAAATACCCCCCCGCCCTGCTCGATGCAATGGTAAGCAGGCATAAAAAAGTCTGGCAGGTAAAAAACACCAAAACAAAACTTAATGAATTTTTCGAGGACGAAAAACTCCCGAACGATACCAAACTTTACGACCTTGCCGACAAAAATTTAATCGTCAGCGAAAATGAAATCCTGACCCTTACCGCCGCAAAAGCAAAGGAATACGGCATCGCAAGAGAGGTCGTAAACGATTTGAACGAAACGCTCGCGTTTCTCGCCGCCCGCGACAATATGAGGTTTTCGCCGAACATTCTCCGGCTCGAACCGAACTGGTCCGAACAATTAGTCCGAATGCTCAACCATCCGACCCTAACAGGCATTCTTTTTATGGTCGGCCTTCTCGGCGTTTATATCGAATTAAAAACTCCCGGCGTGGGTCTGCCGGGAATGGTGGCAATAATTTGTTTTGCGATACTCTTCGGCAGCAGATTTCTCGTCGGCCTGGCTACCTGGTGGGAGATTGCCATTTTCGCCATCGGCCTTTTCCTCCTGACGATAGAAATTTTTGTCA
>JAQTQF010000170.1 GCA_028712345.1 Phycisphaerae bacterium
CAGCTGCTGAACAGAGGCAATATTGCCGCAGGCTGGAGATTGAGCATCCCTTTTACCCGCCGAGGCCAGCAGCATTACTCCGACCAGTATAGCCAGGGCAATTAGTATAGTTTTAATCCGTTTCTTATTTTCCATATAGAGACTTTCTGCGTTATACAATTAGAGTGCAAAAGCTGTGCCTGAATTGTCTAATATGCGGAATAAGCGTGAAAAACCACATTCAGCCTATAGTATCAAGTACCAATGTCTCAAAATTTGACGCTATCTTCGCGTTATCGTTCCTTCTTCGTTAAAACTACGGAGGACAAGCCCAATAACGGCTAAACTATGCCACATTTTTATCTTTCTTCGGGCCTTAATACGGCTATGAAAACTTGAGAATTGGTAATGGAGCCGTCTGTATTCAATAAATTGTTCCCCGCCCCTGCACCGGAGGAAAAGACCGGACAATTAAACTCGGCCGGCAGAAGCTCCTGCAAAACCTGCTCAACAGCATTAGCCCTTTTAGCCGAGAGCAGCCACTGCTGTTTTCTGTCCCGAACATCATTGGCAGTAGCCATAATATAGAGCTTTATCGTTCCCGCATGGCAGTTTTGCTGAAGATTTTTTGCGTAATTTTTCAGATAATCGCGTCCGGCCTTGTCGATATCACTGCTGCCTGACGAAAATTTTATATCCATTACCGAAAATTCCGGCAAATCGTTTTGCAATCGTGAGCGCATAGTCGTCATCGATTGGCTGATCTGCTCGAACATCCTGCGAAGATCTTCTTCTTTGGCGTCGATTGTCCTGAGTCGAAACACATCTTCAGGGTCGTTTATAAAGTACTTGGTCTTAAGTTTTCCATAGTTCGGCGTCAGGTCTTTACCCATAACCAGCCCAAGACCCATATATTGGATTGAGTTGATAAAAGCATCCCTCGTAGCGTTCACCAGCTCCGGGTCCTGAATACTCGATAGAGAAATAAGCAGCACAAAAAATGTCAGCAGCAGCGTTACCATATCTGAGAAGGTAACGATGTAAGCCGGCGTTGATGGGCCCGATGATTCTTCCTGTTTTCTGCTCAATTTATAAAGCTCCGTTCAAGCAGAACTATTTCAATCATTCTATCGTTTTTCCTGCCGGAGGAAATATTATCTATCGTTCCGCAGGATGAAATCATAAACCTGTCGTAACTGATACCGTGTTTTTCGCAGAGATAATCGATAATACTCCAGGCTCTTTGCTGTCCAATATCAAGCTGTTTGCCGTTATCCTGAACCGGTTTTTCACAGATAACAATATTATTCGGCACCCGTTTAATGAAATCCGCTAAAATGGACATAATGGCTCTGCCCTTTTCTGAAAGTACCTCCCCATTACCCCAGAAAATTCCGGCTGAATCGGCAATAAAAACTTTTTTATCGTGAAAATTCCCAATAGTCTCTTTTTTCAGGCCCTCTTTCTCTTCGTTAGCCAGAGTTGGTTTCTCGCTTCCTTTGTCGATTTGCTGTTCCTCGTGTATCACAGGCGGGTTAAGGAGAGCATCCTTCGTCTGTTTGACACTGATATCTATCGAGGGAGACTGTCCGCTAAAAATTTTTCTTAATTTCCTGAAAACATCCACCTCATCAAAGGAAGAAAAGCTTATCATCAATACAAAAAATGTCAGCAGCAGCGTCATACAATCGCTGAATGTAAGCATCCATTCCGGCACTCCCGGCGATGGTTCTTCCTGATATTTGGGCATTTAGACCCCCGCCTTTACCTGCACCCTGCTGCCCTGAGACATAAAAACCTGAAGCTTTTCTCTGACAGCGGTTGGACTTTCTCCGTTTGCTATCGCGCACATACCTTCAACAATCATTTCCATAGACATAGTTTCGGCCTTGGAATAGATGCCGAGTTTTCCTGCCAGCGGAACAAAAACAATATTGGCGGCGATTGCGCCATAAAAGGTAGTTATCAGGGCTACCGCCATACCGGCGCCGATTTTGTCTGGAGAAGAAAGATTTCTCAACATCTGCACCAGGCCTATCAGCGTTCCTATCATTCCAAAAGCCGGTGCTGCCGAACCCATAAATTCGAGCATTTTCTTGCCCGTACCGTGCCGTTCCTGGACATATTGAATCTCAAGGCTCATTATTTCCTTTATATTATCCGCCTCCTGTCCATCGATAATCATCTGCAGACCTTTTACGAGAAATAGATTGTTTGTTTTCTTGATTTCTTCCTCAAGAGCCAAAGCTCCGTCTCGTCTGTTGACGGTGGCATAATTAACTATTCTCTGAATCAGTTCGATTTGTGACGGGATTTTAGTAATAATGGTTTTTTTGACAATTGAAAAGATGCTGAGGAACTGCGGGAGAGAAAAATGAATCAATGTAGCACAAAGCATTCCGCCTATGGTGATTGCAAGCGAAGGAACATCTAAAAAAATCATAATGCCCCCGCCTATCGCGATTGAGCCGAAAACAAGCACGAAGCAGAATATTACGCCGATAATTGTCGCTATATCCATAAGATTATTGAACCTCAGTAAGCATTTTAAGTTTCTGACTCAGATGCGCCGCAAGAGCCGGTTCAATATCGGCAAGAGCAGCCAGAACCTTAGCCTTGTTCCTGTCGCCCATATAGTGCAAAATCTTTACAGCATCATTTACGCTGCCGTTTTGCCCGCCGGTCATATTGGCAAGAATTTTGCCGGCACTGGCGCTGTCCATTTTGTCGTAACTGGCCGCAATTGTTGCTAAATTTTTCTTCTCAAGCTCGCTGACTTCTATTCTCGTTTTAAGCAGTCTGTCCCGTTCCGTTTTAAGCTGATTGATGCTTCCGGCTAAATCTGCCCTTAAGATGTCAAGTTTTTCAATATCTTGCTCAATTTGGGCTCTGGTGATTTCAAGTCTTTGTTTTTCAGCCCCAAGCGATTTTAGTTTTTCATCGTATTCCGTCATTTTTTGTCGCAGGTCATATACGAGACCCTTGAGCTGTTTTTCTGCCATACCGCCTGAACCGTCTGTCTGCGGCATAAGCAGTTCAGATTCCAAATCCGATTGCGACCCGGCAGATGCGGTTATTTCGACGGCATTGGCGTCCTGTGTGCCGGCAAGCTTGGCATTTTTTGCTTGACCGGGAAATAAAAATGAAACAGAGAAACACAGGGCAAAACTCAACAGCCCCGCTAAGGCCGTCAGAATTATCAATTTTTTATTCATATTTTACCTTCCTTTATCTGGTAATTAGTCGGCGGAAACATAAACCGTCAACTATTCACTTTTGCACGGGCATATTTCATAACGGCATCTTCATCTGCCTGCCGCTGCTCAACTTTTTCCTGCTCAGCATAAAACTTTTCCTTTGCCTGCGCCCTGAGTTTTTCAAGGCCCTGACTGTACTGTCTTATTTTTAATAATTCCGCTATTTTTTCTTTCTGCTCGGCTTCGAGTGCTGCGATTTCTTTCTTAAGCTGCTCTATTGCCGAATCGTTTACCGCCAAATGCCGGAAAAACATTCGTCTCTGTTCAAAATTTTTGTTTAGGTCTTGGGTATTAAGTTTTTCGAGCATTTCTCTCAAAAGAGCTTTCTTCGCGACAAACAGACTTATCTTGCCGGTAAGATTTTCCATAATCTTGAGCAGTTCATTTTTTTTTCGCTGCTCTTCGATTTTTCTAACATCCAGAACCTTTTGTGCTCGCCAGACAAATTTTTTCATCAAAACCAAAAAATAAATTGATACTTTTATTACCTGCCTTATATCCCCAAAAGCCCATTCCAGCTTTCGGTTATCTGCCTGAGCATTTTAACGGCCTGATTAAATTCAGATTTCTGACGAACAGGCTGGGTCAGAAAATTATTTATTTTATCTATAAGAGCAATCGCCCCGTCAATTTTCCTGTTAGTCCCTGCGGAAAAGGCACCAATGTTAATAAGGTCCTCGGCATCGGTGTAAGTGGCATAAATTTCTCTCAATTTCGCAGCGGCAGCCTTGTGCTCGCCGTCAACAACATCAGGCATAAGCCTGCTGACGCTGCTGAGGATATCAATGGCGGGAAAATGTCCCTTGTTTGCAAGTTTTCTGTTAAGCACAATGTGGCCGTCAAGAAGACTTCTGGCCGAATCAGCTACGGGGTCATTAAGGTCGTCGTTTTCAACGAGCACCGTCAATATTCCCGTAATACTTCCGGTCTGTGCACTGCCAAGTCTTTCAATGAGTTTCGGCATAAGCGCAAAAACGCTCGGACAGTATCCCTTTGTCGCCGGCGGCTCGCCGGCCGCCAAACCTATTTCTCTTTGCGCCTGAGCAAATCTCGTCAGTGAGTCCATCATAAAAAGCACATCTTTCCCCTGGTCTCTAAAATACTCTGCAATCGTAACGGCGACAAAAGCCGCTTTGACTCTTTGTATCGGCGGGGAATCCGATGCGGCGACAACAACAACACTTTTTTCCAGACCTTCGGAGCCGAGACTTTCTTCGAGAAACTGACGAACCTCTCTGCCTCGTTCGCCAATCAGAGCAACAACATTTACTTGAGCCTTACTGGA
>JAQTQF010000171.1 GCA_028712345.1 Phycisphaerae bacterium
GACGCCTGAATGGCTAAGATATTCTATGCATAGGAACAAACGGAACAATGTGCAGGGAGCCGTTCTTTGGGATGTGGAAATTTCGCTGAAAAGAAAATTGCGTCAGAAAATTTCCGGTGATGTGGTAGTGAATTCTAATCTGCCTCTGTTCGAAAAAACTATAGTACCAATTCAAGTTGTTACAAAGCCCGCTTTTCTAATTACTCCGTATATGCTTATTTTTGACAAGGGTCAATCGCAGCAAACCAGAATAGTATATATCAAATCGGGGGAATATCAGATTGAATCGGTTTATACTCTAATGGAAATAAAACCACCCAAAGAATGTATAAAAGTGAATTGGAGTAAAGAGGTATCTGCAAAAGAAATTAAGCTTGAAATAATAAATGAGGGGTGTGATTTTTCTTCTGCCAAGCTTGAGATATTACTTAATCACGATGCAGTTAGTGTAATCCCAATTGTTTTTAAATGAAATTGAATTAACAAGACTTGACAGGATTGAGGTTGGTAAATGTTTTTAGGCAACCCGTAGTTGTGTGAAATCACCAAAAGTCATCAACTCTTCAAAAACTTCGTAAAAACTCCTCAAAACTCCCCGATTTTATTAAATTTTCCGCCAAATGCGCCCAATTTTTGACCAAAAGTACCCCAATTTTTAGTCGTTTTTTGGAAATATTACACTTTTGTTAAAGGGATCTTTGCTTTTTTGCGAAAAAATCGCCCATAACTCCTTATTTTTATCCTCTCTTTGTGCGGTAAGTCTTTATTTTGTGTTGCTGGGGGGAACAAAAACAAAGGACTTACGCCGGTGTTGTTTCAAATACTTTGACAGTGTTTTTGCCGGCCTGTTTGGCCGCATAGAGCGCCTGGTCGCTGTATCGAGTTACTTCCTCAGGACTCATTCGACCGTCGTATTGTCCGACGCCTACACTTATGGATATCTGGATTTTTTCTCTTTCCCAGAGGATTGGCGAAGTTGAAACTTCATTAAGCATTCTTTCTGCTACCACGGTTGCTTCAGGCAGTAATGTATTCGGCAGTATTATAGCGAATTCATCGCCGCCGTACCTGGCAGCGGTATCGATTTTTCTAATGCAGGCAGCGATTTTTCTGCTCACTCGTTTTATTGCCATATCGCCTGCCCGATGGCCTAATTTATCATTAATTTTTTTGAGGTTATCTACATCAATCATTATGACCGAGAGATGTCCGCCATACCGTTGGTATCTGCGAAGTTCTTTTTCGAGGGCCTCGTAGAAGGTCCTGTGGTTTACAAGATTTGTCAAGCCGTCGGTTTTGGCCTGTCGTTGTGTTTTATCGAATAATTTGATATTGCCTATTGAGGCTCCGACGAGCTGCCGGAAGAGTTCGACCACTGCAATATCTTCATTAGTGAACTTATTGCCGTCAATTTTATCGGCCAGATTCAGTACGCCGACAACCCTGTTATGACAGATAAGCGGGGCGATAAGGCAGGTATTGGTTTTATAGTTATGGGTGAATTTTCGGCTGTTTTTTTCAATGATTAGCGGTGTATGCCTTTCAATATTTTTGGTAACTATTAGATCCTTGTTTTTTACCGCTGCTATCATAGGCGACATATTTGACTGGTTAAGAGATACTATATTGTTGATGAGAAACGGGTGGTTGTGGTTTTCCAGGTGTAGCATATCGCTTACTTCATCAAGTATGTATAGCGAGGCAAAGCGGGCATTTATTAGCGTTGGAATCTGTTCGACGCAGATTTTTCCTATTTGCTGCAGGTCAAGGCAGTTAATCTGCTGAACAAGGGGTGTGATTGTTTCCAGAGTGCACCTGCGGGTATTTTCACTTGCGTTGTCTATCCCGTAAACATTGCTGTTTTGTTTTGTGTCGTTCATAAGTGCTTTTTTTTAAAATGGTTACGCTGTTAAATTGTTGTTCTTTTAAGCTTCTTTTATATCGGTTTTTAATTGGTGCAAGTTTGCTAAAAATATCAACATTTCTCCGGCAGTCTTTGCTGCTATCAAAATAAGTCCGAGAAAAAGCTGTTTTTGCCGTGTTTTAACAGTCTCTGTTGATTTTTTTTCCAGAATGTAGATTTAGTCATATTTAGAATTTGGCGTTTTTTTTGATGTCCGAGAAATATAGAAAAAACTTTAATTTTTTTCAAAAAAGATGTTGACCTTTTGTTGAATAGGTTTTACATTTTATAAAATGTAAAACCTAATTTTTTGGCAGCATGACAGGATGTTAAAGGACTTTTGTTTTTTTAAGTGTTGTTTGACAATTAAATGTACCTGATATTCTTGTCGTTTTTTTCTGCAGCCAATCGTATCTAAAAGGTAAAGAGATGTTTGATGCAAGTCAGTCTTATTTGGCCAGGAGCGACAGTAGAGAGTTTGCAATTCCGCAAAAACTTTATCGTATAGGTGAAGTCGTTTGTCATACTCCGTATTCCCGCCAGACGATTCATAATTATACCATTATGGGTCTTATCAAAGAGGCGGCCTGGACAGAAGGCGGGCATCGATTGTATGACGAGAGCGTTTTTCGCAAACTTTCTAAAATAGCGGAGCTCAGGAAAACCAAAACGCTGGGACAGATAAGAGAGCTTTTAGGAACAGTAAACGGCTAATTTTTTTTGCAGGAACTGAGAGTTGACTAATAATATCGGACAAATGGATTTGTCATCCCTGATTCGCGACAACATAGATGATGTCCTTGTGAAGATTATTCAATTCACTCACACCCGTCATAGCATAATTCTTGATAATATTAGAAATTGTCGTGCCGCCGATTTTGTCCCCAGACATATCGATGCGGAAGATTTCGCAAAGGTAATATCGATAGCCCTGTCCGAACATCAAAGGTCAAAAAAACTGAGCTTGTGTGACAGTCGGACGGTCAGTTTTTCTGCTGGGGGGCAATTATCCATTGAGCCTCAGGTTGACAGAGCGGCACAGAAGCTTTTTGAAGAAGATTTTGATGGGTATATCTGTTTGCAGAAGCAGAGATTGAGTGAAAATATGATAAACAACAAAACGGCCTGTGCTCTTTTGTGTCATAAATCAGGCTCGGCCAGGACGGCTGTACGGTAGGTTTGTCGCAGGTTGTTTATTTAAAAGCAGTTATGAAGTATTTTGTTCAGGCTATGTTTAACATTCATGGAGGAATAAATGAGTAGGGCGTCGATAGAGGAACTTGCCAAACTTGCGGCACAAGGCAGCCATAGAGCTAAGGTTATTGCTGTTGCCAGCAGCAAGGGCGGTGTCGGCAAGACAAACATCTCTGCCAATTTAGCTATATGTTTGGCTGCTGCCGGCAAGAGAGTGGCGTTATTGGATGCGGATTTCGGGCTTGCCAATCTTGATATTGTTTTGGGGGTAACCAGCAAATACAACCTTTCTCATTTTATCAAAGGCGGTAGATCCCTTGAAGAAATCTGCCAGCCGGCCTGCGACCGGGTCGATGTTATCTGCGGGCTTTGCGGTCTTGAGGGGCTTGCGAATATGTCTGATTTCGCCAGGGAAAGAGTAGTCAAATCGCTTGAGTTATTGTCAGATAACTATGATGTTGTCGTAGTTGACACATCGGCTGGGATAGGCAAAAATGTTTTGGCATTTTGTATGGCCGCTGATCATACGGTTCTTGTTTCGACTACCGAACCCACTTCCATAACTGATGTTTATACACTGCTTAAAGTTCTTACGAAAAAGAACTATGACGGCAGGCTGAGACTTCTTGTGAATATGGCGCAGAATATTAACGAGGGCAAAAAGGTTTATAGGCAGATTTCAATGGCAGCGGCATAATTTCTTGATACACGGCTGAATCATGCCGGTGTTCTTGTTAAAGACGACCATGTGCCTCTGTCGGTGAAGAAAAGACAGCCTGTTGTTCTTGAATATCCCAGATGTACTACTACGCAGACTTTGATGACTGTGGCGGCAAGACTCAGCAGGGTTCCGGTGAATAATTTTGCCGGTCAGAGCTTCTTTAAGAAGGTTGTTAACTGGTTTTTCTAAATTAATAGTCCTGCCTGATAGGCCGATATTACAGGCAGAGCTGTTAAAGCCGTTAAAGGCCGTATAATTGGTATCAGCTTAAAAAGTGAATTTGGTTTTAAAAACTTATCGGACCATTATGTCCGTTTGAAATTATTGGAGGTAAAAAATGCTGGCGATTAAAAAGAAGGTCGAAGTTGATGTGGATGCCATGTGGAAGAATTTCTTCAAGACTCACTCCGAACAGGCTCGCAACAGACTAATGGAACATTATCTGCCGATAGTAAAATACACTGCGGAGCGGATATATGTAAAACTGCCGGACAAGGTCGAAGTTGATGATTTAATAAGTGCCGGGATATTTGGTCTGATGGACGCGATAGACGCATTTGATCCCGAAAGAGGCGTCAAGTTTGCCACATACTGTACTCCCCGTATAAGAGGGTCCATCCT
>JAQTQF010000172.1 GCA_028712345.1 Phycisphaerae bacterium
TCATTTGCGAAAAAGCCCCGTATCATCGATGCCGACAGAATCTCGTGGTGCATTGGAGCCTTTATAATAATGGCGGCGCTGTTGGCTTTCGGAGCATGGCTCATTCGGGAGCAATTCAACTCCGCACAGGAAATGTCTATGATGGTCATTTTCTTTTCTCTGACAACCAGTCTTAGTATGGCAGTCTCAATAAACCTTGCCAATAAACTCCTGAAAAAGTCAAATGTTCTCGCAGCGGTACTGGGGAGTCTGACGGGAATAATATTATTCGCAGCAGGAGCGTATTTGACATTGTATTGCGTTTATGTGCATTATTTAATCGTTGTGAAACTTTAGTAAAATTTGGAGGTGCAAAATGAAAAATGTATTGTGCGTTACAGTATTAGTTTCGTTAGTATTAGCAGGCAGCAGTTCTGCCGGGTTCTATTCATCTAAAAAACAAAGTGTCCCCGATCTGACTGTGGTCAAACAATATGTAAACGCTTATCTGGAAATTGAAAAAATCCGCGCGGGAAAGACTCCGGACTGGACAGGCCTAAAAGCTCAGTACAAAATAACTCTGCCGGTGGTAAAAAGCATCGATGCCAAATACGGGACGAACTACGGCAAGGAAATCCCTGGGGCAATAAATAAATGCGCAGCCGGGGATAAGGCCAAAGTCAACTGGCAGGTAATAGCAAAAGGAATCCAAAATGTAACGGTTCTGGCGATTCGGCAGGAGCTTGACCTGATGGCTGCCGAGCCGAACAATATAAAAGCCTCTGCCGAGCGAATCACAGCTTATATCGAGGGTATCCGTCCGACTTTCGCCCGCAGAGACAAGGGCTTTTTCGAGGGTAAAAAGACTCTCGAAGCGGCTGCAGATGCGGCGGTGGAGCAATTAGCTAAATCAGACAAAAACTCACTTCTTACCGCATCGCGACAGCTTGATGATGTTATTGCGCGAACATATGCCCTGTCAATGCTGTATGAAATGCAGGAAATCGAAAGACTTCGCGACTCAGACCTCAATACCTGCGATGTAAAACGGGCCGAGGGGGCGATGTTTTACCGCGTAGTTCAGGAGCGAATTGAAAAACGCAGTCCGAAAACCAATGAAACTCTTCTGAATATGCTCAATGGGAGCTACGGCACGGTAAATTCCGAAGAAGCGGAAAAACTGCTGGCAGCAGGGTTGACCTTTAAATTGAGGTAATAAAAAAGTGAAACGAAAAAATACGGGAAGCGGAAAAATTTTACGGGTAAAGAACGGCTATAATCCGAATTCAAGCTCGATGGGTAGTCAGATTCCGACATTTCTTTTCTTTGCCGCCGGAACGGGAGCTTTCGGCATTATGGCCGCACAGATTCTTAATGCGGTCAGAGGTCATATTGAGAAAAAGAAGGACTCCCTCGATACAGGAAAACAAAGATGAGACTGTCTCGAGCCGGCATAATTATTCTGCTTTGTTTTGCTGCCCTTCTGGGCGGTTGCCGTAAAGACAATGATTTGGAATACAAAAAAAGCAGCCCAATAGACTTTCGTCTTGACACGCTGGGGCACGACAGATTTTATCTGAACCAGCACAGAGGCAAAGTGGTGGTGCTGGCTTTCTGGGCAACATGGTGTGTCGCCTGTAAATCGGAACTGGTAGATTTGAACTCGGTTGCGGCGTCGCCGGAATATAAGGATGTCTTTATTGCGGCGGTGTGCAACGACGCGGAAAATATCGATGACGCAAAAAAAGTTATCAAATCGCTTGGGATAGATTATCCCGTGCTGTTCGATAAAGACGCAAAGGTTTTTAAATCGCTGAACTTCTCGGCGGTTCCGACGACAATTGTTATAGACCAGGCCGGCAGAATTCGTTTAACAAAGATAGGCTACGATGCCGGTATAATGCGGCAAATAAAGAAAAATATCGAAACTCTTCTTACTTCGGATAAGATTGGCCGATGAAAAAATCGCTATGCACAATTCTGCTGTCGCTGATGCTCTATTCCTGTGCTTATGCGCAGGACGCGGTGTCTCCTGAGAACCCATTAAGCGGATTCACGGCAGGACCGTATTTACTGGATATAACAACTGATTCTGCCGTTGTCGCTTTTCATATAGACAAGGCTCTGGCAGCAAAAGTACTCGTTTCCGACAGCAATAGCACAAGAGAATTTATATCAAGCCAAAAGAGCAAGTCTCATTTCGTAAAAGTAACGGGCCTGCTGCCCGGCCAAACATACGATTATGAAATAATCTGCGGCGACGGAGAGATTCGGACTCCCGCCGGTGACGGGAGTTTTCAGATAAGAACCGCGTGCCGGGCGGGAGAATCTTTTTCGTTCGCGGTTTACGGCGATACCCGTCCGGGCGAAAATAAAACCGCTTGGCATCATCAGGAAATCGCCAATCAAATAGTCTCAAATGAGCCGCTGTTTTGTCTCGTGCTCGGCGATATGGTCGATGACGGAACAAGGATAGATTTATGGGATGAATTTTTTCAGGTCGAATCAAAACTGCTCCGCAGAGCAGCGATTTATCCGGTTCTTGGCGATAATGATTTCGCGGGCGGCAAAGGTTTGTATCTTGACTTTTTCCCATCGCTTACGAGGGCATATTATAAATTTGAATGCGGCGGAGTGCAGTTCTTCGCGTTAGACGCGTGGGGGACGCGAGGCGACCAGAGAAGCAAAGAGTTTGACGCTGAAAGCCCGCAATTCAAATGGCTTGAATCGGAACTGGCTAAAGATGAAGTTCAAAAAGCCTCTTTCAGAGTGGTTTTTCTGCACGACCCTGTTTTTATATCTCGCGGCAGGTCGTCGGAAATACTTCGCAGAACCTTGGCGCCCATACTGAAAAAATACAATGTCGATGTCGTGTTTGCCAGCTGGCATTTGTATGAACGGTCCGTCAACGAAGAAATTACTTATATAATCTCAGGCGGCGCCGGTGCCGAACTTATCTGGATGGATAAGGACAGAAGCTATCAGTCGCAAGCGGATGCCCGCGAATATCATTTCTGCAAGGTCGATGTAACTTCCAACACTATGACTATCAGCGCTATTGGCGCCAATCGAACGGTTCTTGACAGCGTAACGCTTACGCCGAAATCCGATGAGCCCCAAACCGTCAGCAGGGTTGAACGAGCGGCAAAACGGCTCGGCAAAGATATTCTGATTGCCGCGGCAGACGACAGCCCCGTTGTTCCATTATACTTTTTTTCTTCCGACTGCTCATATTGCCGGCAACTGCTTAATGACGACCTGCCGCAACTGGGAAGAGAATACAATGTCAGCCTGGCGATACAATATTTTGACCTTGGTATCGAGGGAACTTACGATTTATTTCTTAATGCCGAGGCCGAATTCGGCAAACAGGGCACTGATGTGCCGGCTATTTTCATAGGTCGTTCGGCTTTTGGCGGAGAGGCGGAAATCGGCAGAAATCTGCCCGTTGAACTGGAAAAATTCAACAAAGACCCTCAATCATATCTTGAGCAGATGATTACGCCTTTTGTCAAAACACAGGATACGACAGCAAAGAAAGAAGAAGCGTTTAACGGATTGACCTACGGCATTGTATTAAGTGCGGGATTTTTAGACGGAATAAATCCGTGCGCATTTACGACGATTATATTTCTGATTTCATATCTCAGCCTGGTCGGCAGCAGCCGCAGACAGATGTTTTATACCGGCGGAATGTTCACTGGCTGTTTTTATTACATATTTTGCAATCGGTATTGTGTTTTTCAATTTCATCCGGGTAATATTACGCCAGCAGTTTATCGCAAATATCGTAAACATATCGCTTCTGTTTATCGTCGGGGCTCTGGCGGCGTTTTCCATCGTTGATTTCATCCGGTGTCTCAGAGGTAATGTTACCGATATAACGCTGCAACTGCCTGATTTTTTAAAGGGTAAAATACGGGAAAAAATCAGAAATTTCGCGAGAAACAAAACGGCGGTGATCGGCGCTTCGTTTGTTTTGGGAGTCGTTATAGCAGGTATGGAGCTTACCTGCACCGGACAGGTCTATTTTCCAATCGTAACGATGATTTCCGAACCCCGTTACCGCATAGCAGCCATAATGTACCTTTTCTCTTACAATGTTGCATTTATAGTGCCTCTTGTTGTAGTATTCCTGCTGGCGACTTTCGGCGTTACATCTGAGCGAATGGGAGCGTTTTTTAAACGGCGCATCGCCCTGGTAAAATTCGGTCTGGCTGTATTATTTATCGCTATGGCAATAATGATAATTGTTAATTTAGGGTGGTTATAATGGAAAAATCAGATTCAGCAAATAAAAAAGGGCAAGGCAAAATCCTTCGTGTCAAAACGGGCTATAATCCGAATTCCAGTTCTATGGGCTCAATCGTATTTGTCATTCCTGCTGCCCTGCTGGGAATCAC
>JAQTQF010000173.1 GCA_028712345.1 Phycisphaerae bacterium
GCCTGCACCGAAATTTTCAGGATTCTAAAACAACACGCTCCTGCCTGTTTCAGCGATATCGAAACAGACCACGCCGCAGAGGATGACAACGAATAATTATGTAATTTTCGTACAGGCCTGTCATTCTGATCGCAGCGAAGAATCTTTTTTTTCTACGGCCAGACCCTTCGCTTTGCTCAGGGTGACAGTTTTTACTTTCTCGCCGCCGTGAATTGATATTTTTTTTCAAAGACTTCTTCAAAATCATAAACCGCTCTGAATTCTTCGATTGAATCTTCCGGCCGGGCGTGCATCCATTTGTTTTCGACCATAAGATACACAATTTGACCGAAGTCGTAAGTTGAATTTATGCCCAGATGATTTAAAACCACCTTTGCCATTCTGCCCCATTTTTGCGATGCGAGCTCAGCCAGCCCAAAGCAAAGTTCTTTTCCGGTGATGTGATGAGGACCTTCGTTTTCAGATTCGTCGCCGTATTGCGATTGTACGGTATGCGAGAGGCCTTCGTGAATAAACTCAAAGGCCTTTAACGAATACCTGCCGTCAAGTTTCGCGATTTCTTCAATACTCTTTTTCATTTTTTTGGCCACGAAGACACAAAGACACGAAATAATTTATTTTTTTAATGTATTCTTTGTCCGCTTTTTGCGCCATCGTCGATATTGAGCATAAATATCTCCGCTCCGCCGGGCCCGGCGGCACAGACCATTCCTTCCGATACGCCGAACTTCATCTTTCGCGGCTTTAAATTCGCAACGCAAATAACTAATCTTCCGACAAGCTGGGCGGGTTTATATGCCTTTGAAATTCCCGCAAAAACATTCTTGGTTATCCCGCCGATATCGAGTTCGAGATGCAGAAGTTTATCCGCCCCTTCAACCGCCTCGGCCTTTACGACCTTTGCGACCCGCAGGTCCACTTTTGTAAAGTCTTCAATCGTACACTCGGCGGCAATCGGCTCGTCAAGCTGTGTTGTGGTTTCAGCCGCGGCGGGCGATTCTATAGGTTTGCTTTCTTCGAGCATAGCGTTCACCTTATCCTTTTCGACTCTTTCGGCGAGCCTGATATATTCGTTTATTTTATGTTCCTCAAGAACCTTGTCGGTATCGGCAAAGGTTAGCGGGGCGATATTGAGAATCTTTTCTATTTTTTGAGAAAAAATCGGCAGTACCGGTTTGAGATATACCGTCAAAATTCTCGCGGCGTTTATAATCACCGTAAGAACCGTGCGGGTTTTTTCGGCATCGGTCTTTATGAGCGTCCAGGGCTGATTCTGCTCGACATATTTATTTGCGATATCGGCCAACGCCGCAACCTGGCGAATCATTGAAGCAAAATTCAGATTTTCATAATCATTTATAATCGCCTCTTTGGCAATGGTTAGCTGATTTAAAAGTTCTCTGCCTCCCTGGTCGATTGTTCCGAGTTTGCCGTCGAGCTTGCTTGTCAGCATCGGCACCGACCGGCTGGCGAGATTTGCGAGTTTGCCGACGAGGTCGGAATTTATTTTTGCGCTGAAATCGTCTAAATTCAAATCAAGGTCGTCAACGCCCTCGGTTAGTTTGCTTGCGTAATAATATCGCAGATGTTCAGGGTCGAGATGATTAGCGTAAGTGGAGGCCTTGATGAATGTGCCTTTCGATTTGCTCATCTTTTCGCCGTTGACGGTCAAAAATCCGTGCACGAAAAGTTTTTTGGCGACCTTAAATCCCGCTCCCGTCAGCATTGCAGGCCAGAACAAAGCGTGGAAATACATAATGTCTTTGCCGATGAAGTGGTAAAGTTCATATTCACCGCTGTTCCAGACGGTATCGAAATCGAGACCGCTTTTGTCGCAGTAATTTTTGCAGCTTGCCATATATCCGATTGGCGCATCGAGCCAGACATAGAAGAATTTATTTTCTTCGCCGGGAATTTTGAAGCCGAAGTACGGCCCGTCTCTTGAGATATCCCAGTCTTTCAAACCGGCGCCGAACCATTCATCGAGTTTATTGGAAACGCTCTTGCCGGTGTAGCCTGCTGAGATAATGTCTTTGAGCTGCTTTTGATAATCTGTAAGCTTGAAAAAATAATGAATGCTTGTTTTTCTCGTCGGCGCCGCGCCGCAGGTTGCACAGGCCGGATTTATAAGTTCGGTCGGCTGATATGCCGCCCCGCACGAATCGCACGAATCGCCGTACTGATTTTCCGATTTGCATTTCGGACAAGTCCCGCGGATAAATCTGTCCGGCAGGAACATATTGCAGCTCGGACAATAGGTCTGTTCGATTTCCCGTTTAACTATCGAGCCTTTTTCATTGAGACGATTGTAAATCAGTTCACTGAACTGCCTGTTTTCTTCCGAGTGAGTTGAATAATAATTATCGAATTCGATATGGAAATTTTTAAAATCGCCCAAATGTTCAGCGTGGACCCTGTTAATAAGCTGCTCGGGCGAAATGCCCTCCTTTTTTGCGCTTATCATTATCGGCGTGCCGTGAGTGTCATCTGCGCAAAAATAAAGACATTTATTCCCGCAGGCCTTATGGAAGCGAACCCATATATCGGTTTGCAGATACTCAACGAGATGGCCGATGTGAATCGGACCGTTGGCGTAAGGAAGCGCGGAGGTTACAACGATTTTTCGACTCATTTACTGCTCCATATCATCGGGGGCATCGTCAATATCAGATTTATCCGGCTCGGCGTCGTCGAAATGCTGCCCCTCGTCGGGAAAGTCCGCATCTTCGCTGTCAGCATCATTGTTATTATCCTGCCGACCGGAGCCGGGACTTCGATTTGAAGGGGCCTGTTTTGGCTTTTCGGGCTGAGTCGGCTGCTGGAGGATTTCGATTTCTTCGACCGGTACGGCAAAAACCGTACCGTCATCGGCTTTGATTTTAACAAGCTGAGTAAGAATCTGTCCCTCTATCACAAAGCCTTCGCCGTGAGGGGTTTTGACGCGGGTTCGTTTTCTTGGCAGCCGTCTGCTAAGGTCCCTGTAAGTGTGGTCTTCATATCTGAGACAGCATTTTAATCTTCCGCAGTAGCCCGAAATTTTTGAAGGGTCGAGAGTCGCCTTCTGAAGCTTTGCCATTTTCATATTGACCGGCTTGAGAATCTTCAAGTACCTTGCGCAGCAGCAAACCTGTCCGCAGACTTCGACATCGGCGGCGATTTTCGCAGCGTCTCTTGACCCGACCTGTCTCATCTCGATTCGTGTTTGGAATTCCCTGGCAAGATTTTTGACCAATTCCCTGAAATCGACTCTTGTTTCGGAAGTGAAATAAAAGATTATTCTTTCGCCGCCGAAGATATGTTCGATATCAACCAGTTTCATAGGCAGGTTCATATCTCTTATAAGCTCCATACATTTTTTGAGCTCTCCTTTGGCGTTGGAATTGATGTGCCTCTCTTCGGCCAGGTCCTGATCAGTGGCATATCTTACGAATCTGCCGCCTGTGGTTACGGGGCACTCTTCGACACCCTGATCGTAATAATCAATGACTGCCTCTTCGGATTTTTTGAATGCTCCCGCCTTATAGCAGAATCTTCCGACGACCTCACCGATTTCCAGTCCTCTTTCGGTTTTTATCATTACTTTGCTGTGAGATTTCGGCATTGAGGTTTCATTGTGCGCAAACCAGCCGACAGTTCCGAATTTGCCGTAGCGGACGAGCATCTTCTTTTCAGATGGCGAATGCTTATGTTTTTGCGGTTCGTTTATATTGCTCATAAATAAAATCAAATAACAAAAATCAAAATTGCGGCACTATTTTATATAAAACTTTATTATATCAGAATTTGTCAAAGTTAGCAAGAGATGCTCAAAAATGAGTTTTTCGTTGACCGACGAGTCGATAAAGCTGATTGTTCGGAAACAGGCCTCAATCGCCTCGGCACAATCTTGCGAGTCGAATTTCTCGGCCAATTTCCTTATGCATTCGGGCTGGTCAAAATGGGTCATTTCATCCGCTTCGCCCAAATCGCGTTTCATCGCGTCGCTCAGAGCCGATGTTATTATCTGGACAAAGGCTTTTTTGACCTGTCTGGCTATATCTGATTTACTCGTATCAGCCAAAAGTTCTTCCCACGACTTAATCAAGCCTGCCGTCGAGGAGCTTATCCACTGAGCAAAGTCCACCGTATCGGTTATTTGCAAACCGGACAATCTGGTGATTAACTGTTTTTTTATATCATAAAAAGAAGGCTCAAGTTTCGCGAAAAGCAAGGCACTGCCGATGCTGCCGGTGGTAAATCGTGCCCAGAATTCCGCTTCTTTTTTGTCTATGCCGATTTGAGCGAGCAGCTCGATTATTTTTGCTTCGCTCAGCAAGGCGAAATTTACCGCCTGACATCGTGATTTTGTTGTCGGAAGAAGATTATCGAGTTTTGTGCAGAGCAGTATAA
>JAQTQF010000174.1 GCA_028712345.1 Phycisphaerae bacterium
AGTCGCGAAGCGGAGATTCGCTCTGCGGTTGTCAAGGCCGTCGTGATTGATGTGGTCTATGAGCATACCTTTCGGCGGATTCATAATCTCCCTGTGCATATACAAGATTATCTTTTTGCCTTCCTTCATAAAACCCCGCCAGGCGTAGCTTGTGTGCGGACATTTTTTGAGCTGCCAACTGAAGCGGCAGAGTTTGAGGTAATCTTCGGGGTCAACTATGGCAAAATTGCCTTCGGCAAGAGCGATTCGCATAAACGGATAGCCGAAACGGAGACGCCTGTACAGAAGCACTATGCGCATACAAAGGCGCACTAAAAATAGCGGCAACTCGATAGTAGATTTTATAGTGATTCTGTCCATTGGGTCAAAAATTGGGGATTGAAACAGATGGCCAAAGACATAAAAAATCGTCTTTGGCAGGGGGTTTTTGTTCACTTTTTAGTTAATAATATGGGTATTTTACCATATTTTTAATAAAAAGCAAGAAAAAAGTGCCGCCAAGACACTAACGCACCAAGAAATAAGAAGTTATGAAAAATAAATTGTGGACTGGAAGAATGGGGAAATAGGAAAGAAAATAGGTGGAAAGTGGAAAACTGGATTCCCGTTCCCCGATCAGGTCGAGGACAAGTTCCACGGAAATGACAAATGGGATTGGCGAGGATAAAAAAATACCATAAATTAGAAAAGGTGTTACAATACCGGCTTGAATTTTGATACCAATAGTGTTTTTCAGGAGTTTTTGAAATGTGCGAAAATTGCGACTGCAATGGCGAAAAGAGTATAAAAGACAAGATTGTTGAGGTTATAGACAGTATCCGTCCAATGCTTCAGAACGACGGCGGGGATATAGATTTTGTAGAGTTGACAGAAGATAATACCGTCAAAGTCCGTCTTCAGGGAGCCTGCCGAGGCTGTCCCGGCGCACAGATGACCCTTAAAATGGGAGTCGAAAGACTGCTCAAGGAACGGGTGCCGGAAGTTAAAGAAGTTGTGGCGGTTAAATAAGAGCAAAAGAGCAGAAGCAAAAATGGATTTCCACTCCCCGACCGCGGTCGAGGACAAGTTCCGCGGGAATGACAAGAGGTTATCGGCAGATGGTTTTTCTGATATTCTGTTCGTTGGGCGGCTGGATGACTCCCCTTTCGGTAATAATGGCGGTGATGTTCTGCGCGTCGGTTACATCGAAGGCGGGATTGAAAACCTTTATTCCCTTCGGGGCGGTAATCAAGCCTGCAAAACAGGCGACCTCATCGGCGTGCCGATGTTCGATTGGAATTTCAGCTCCGGTTTTGATATTCAAATCAAATGTGCTCGACGGGGCGGCAATATAAAAAGGTATGCCGTGCGCCTTTGCCAGAACGCTTAACGAATAAGTTCCTATTTTATTAGCGGCATCTCCATTCGCGGCGATTCTGTCTGCGCCGACAATGACGGCATTTACTTTGCCGGCCTTCATTAAGGCACCAGCCATATTATCGCAGAGAAGCGTAACATCGATGCCCGCCTGCTGAAGTTCCCATGCGGTAAGTCTTGCCCCCTGCAACAGCGGCCTTGTTTCATCGGCATAGACCTTGAATTTCTTTCCTTTTTTCTGTGCCTCGAAGATAGGCGAAAGAGCCGTGCCGTTGCCAGCAGTCGCCAAAGCCCCGGCGTTACAGTGTGTAAGGATTCCGCCGTTGTCGGGGATAAATTTTTCGCCGTTGATGCCGATTTGAGCGCACATCTCGACATCGTGAGCGTAAATTTCCTGAGCGCAGGCGAGCAGATGATTTTTGAAAGCGTCGAGCGAAGCGTTCGGATTTTTTTCTGCGAAATCGCGGGCAGATTCTTTCATTTTTTCCAAAGCCCAGAAAAGATTTACGGCAGTCGGTCTTGACTTAGCTAAAAAATCGGCTCTTTTTTCGATATGTTTCAGCGCATCGGATATTTTAAGTTTGTCGGTTTCCTGGGCGGCAAGACAGATGCCGAAACCAGCGGCGACTCCGATTGCGGGCGCTCCTCTTACGGCAAGAGTCTCAATCGCATCGAATAACTGCTCGACGGTTGTACATTTCATCGTGGTAAACTCGGCGGGAAGTTTTCTCTGGTCGGTAAGTTCGAGAAAACCGTCGGCGTCGCCAATCCATTGCAAAGTTTTAAAATTTTTCAATGTTTACCTTTTATTTTCAGCGTCCAGATGTTCCTTGAGATATTTTCCGGTATAACTTTTTTCGACTTTTATAATATCTTCCGGCTTTCCTGCAGCGATGACCTGTCCGCCGGCCTGGCCGCCTTCGGGACCAAGGTCTATAATATAATCGGCAATCTTGATAACATCAAGATTATGTTCAATTACTACCACAGTGTTGCCAAGGTCGCAAAGCCTCTGGAGAACATTGAGCAGATTATGGATATCAGCGAAATGCAGGCCTGTCGTCGGCTCATCGAGCAGGTATACGGTACGACCGGTGGAAGTTTTGCCAAGTTCGGCGGAAAGTTTTATTCTCTGCGCTTCGCCCCCCGACAGAGTCGTAGACGATTGACCCAGTTCCATATAACCGAGGCCGACATCGCTTAATGTTTTGAGCAGTCTGACGATTTTGGGGAAGTTGGCGAAGAATTTTAGCGCTTCATCGACGCGCATTTCGAGAACATCGGCAATCGATTTGCCCTTATATGTAATCTGCATCGTTTCAGGATTATATCTTGTGCCTTTGCACTGCTGGCAGACGACATAGACATCGGGTAAAAAATGCATTTCGATTTTTTTTGTGCCCTGTCCCTGGCAGTATTCGCATCTGCCGCCTTTGATATTGAAGCTGAATCTGCCTGGGTTGTAGCCTCGGATTTTCGCTTCTCGAGTCTTTGCGAATAATTGTCTGATGAGGTCAAATACGCCGGTATATGTAACCGGATTGCTTCGCGGGGTTTTGCCGATGGGCGACTGGTCGATTTCGATGACTTTGTCGATTTGGCCTGTGCCGAGGATGTTTTTGTGCTTTCCGGGTTTGGTGCCGGAGTTGTATAATTTTCTTTTAAGGCCGTTTAAAAGTATTTCGGTAACGAGCGTGCTTTTGCCCGAACCGGAGACGCCTGTTACGCAAATAAAGGTACCCAGCGGAAATTTTACATCGATATCTTTTAAATTATTTTCGGCAGCGCCTTTGACTTCGATGGAGTGTGTCATTCTGACTTTTCGCCGTTTAAGGGGCATTTCAATCTGTTTTCTTTTTGAAAGATAATCTCCTGTAAGCGACTGTTTGCAATTGCAGATATCCTCGAAGCTGCCCAGCGCGACGACTTGGCCGCCGTGTTCGCCTGCTGCCGGGCCGATGTCAATTATGTGGTCTGCGCTTTTTATTACATCTTCATCGTGTTCGACGACGAGAACGGTGTTGCCGATGTTGGTAAGGCTTCGCAATATGCCGAGGAGTCTGTCGTTATCTCTTCTGTGCAGGCCTATTGTCGGTTCATCGAGGACATAGCAGCATCCGACAAGCCCGCTGCCGACCTGCGTGGCCAGTCTTATTCTCTGGGCTTCACCGCCGCTTAATGTGCCGCTTCTGCGGTCGAGGGTCAGGTAGCCAAGTCCGACATCGGCAAGGAATTTCAATCTCGCTTTTATTTCCTTGAGGGGCTGAGCGGCGATGAGCGTTCTTTCGCTGTCGAATTCTATCTTTTCAAAAAATTTCTGTGCATCTTCTACACTTAAGCGGGAAATTTCGTCGATACTATTGCCGGCAATAGTTACAGCGATGGCCTCTTTACGGAGTCTTGCGCCATTGCAGGTTCTGCAGGGCTGTTCGGACAGATAGCTGTGCAAGCGGGCTTTGACATATTCGCTGGAGGTGTTCTGCCATCGCTTTGTGAGGTTTGGAATGACTCCCTCGAAATATGTTCCGAATTTCTTAGTCTCTTGTTCGGTCGTTCCGTGAATAAGGATTTTTTTAATGTTTGTCGGAATTTTCGCAAACGGAAGTGATTTGCTTATGCCGAAGTCTCTGCAGAATTTTGAAATCATTCTGCTGTAAAAGATATTCATTCTCTTGCCGCCCTTTCGCCAGGCATCGAGTACGCCGCTTTCGAGCGAAAGGTTTTTGTCTGGTATTATCAAGTCTTCGTCAAATTCGAGGATTGTTCCCAAACCGTCGCAACTGCCGCAGGCGCCGTAAGGGCTGTTGAAGCTGAATAGTCTTGGTGAAAGCTCTTCGAGCGAGGCCTGGGGGTGTTCGTCGCAGGCGAATTTTTCGCTGTAAACAATGTCTTTCCACTGGCCGGTGCCTCCGTTTTTTTTATCCTCCGTCGGCGTCTGAACCATAACAAATACGACGCCTTCGCCGAGCTTTAGGGCAGTTTCAACCGAATCGGCAAGACGAACTCTGATGGTACT
>JAQTQF010000175.1 GCA_028712345.1 Phycisphaerae bacterium
TGACAACATTGTTCGCCCCGAACCTACTCGTTTTATACCGGCAAAATGGTAAATTGGATAAGATTACTAAGTATTTGCAGGGTCTTTTATATTCTTAATACACCTCCTTTGCTTAGATAATGGAAAATAGCCGCGAGAAAGGAGGGAGAAAATACAAAATAGGATTGGCGATATCGCCTTTAATAGTCAATTTATACTTGCGTTTTCCGTGGTTATCTCTTATGAAGAACAGGACTTATGCCGGATAATGACAGGCCATATCGGATTTTCCTAAGTGCTGCCGAGGCCAGCGGGGACAGGCTTTGCGCAAAATTGATAACCGCGCTGAAACAAACCGGCCATAGTTTTCAATTTACCGGCTTGGGCGGGGCTAAAATGGCTGACGCGGGCTGTGAGATTATTCTGAACACGACAAAAAAAGCAGCAATGACCTATAACACCTTCCGTCACATTTATTTTTTCTTTAAAGCAATCAGGCTCGCTCAAAAATATTTCGCCAGAACCAAACCGGATATTGTAGTAGTATGTGATTCGCCGAGCTTTAATTTTCATATCGCAAAGGCAGCAGGGAAAAACAATATTAAAACTCTTTTTTATGTTGCACCGCAATTGTGGGCGTGGGCGCCGTGGAGAATGGAAAAACTCAAACGGCTATGTACCGGCGGATTGGCGGCCGTTCTGCCGTTTGAGCCGGACTGGTTCGGTCAGAGAGGACTCGATTGCAAATTCGTCGGCTCGCCAATGCTCGAAGACATAACTTCCCAAAAAATAACTCCCAAAAATTATGATAACTTTTCGGTGAAAACCGCTCACATCGCATTGATGCCCGGCTCGCGCAAAGCGGAAATCAAAACGCTCTGGCCTGCAATGCAGGATATCGCAAGAAGATTAAAGGCTCGGCATACAACTATAAAATTTACCGCTGTCGCCGCCGATGAGCAAACTCTCGATATACTAAGAAAAACAGAAATTAAATCTCTTCGGCTCGATTATCAAATCGATGCCGTGCATAGCGTCGCAAAAACCGTTGACCTTGCGATAGTCGCAAGCGGCTCGGCAACGCTCCAGGTCGCCGCTGCAGCCTGTCCAATGATAATAATGTATCAATCCAGTAAATATCTCTGGCATTTAGTCGGCAAAAGAATCGTTACTACGAAATATCTTTCGTTAGTCAATATTTTGGCACAGGATGAACTTGTGCCGGAGTTTATGCCATATTTCGATTCAGTCGCGCCGATAGTCGCGGTATGCGAAGAGTTCATAAACGCTCCTGACAAACTAAAAGAACTAAGCGGCAAACTTGCCAAACTTACAAAGCCTCTGGCAACCGGAGGAGCAAGTCAAAATGTCGCACGAATGATTGTTGAACAAATTATCAGCAAAGAAACTGTTTAGCTCTGCTTTACGGCGGATTACATCTACTGCAAGGCGTATAGCCGCGGGCTTTCGCTTCTGACAGTTTTATGGGTATGGAACTTTTCCGCAAAAAACTGCAACTGCTGCGATGATATTTTTTACCTGCCGTTGTTATATACACAATCACATCTTCTTCCACAGAAGTGTTCGGCGATACAATGGGCAGGGCGGCTGAGGCGGGTTTTGTAATATTTTTTGATTCCAATTGAGCCGGGTCCCAAAAACCTTTACTCCGCTCTCTGGCGAATTTTTCAAGCTGCTCGAACTCGGCCGTATATTTAAGAGAACTTGCCGTATCTGCCCGACCATAACCCTGCCTGATAATTTCAGCGTTCACGAATAAGCCGTCCGGAGCACGATAAACATACTTTAAAGCATAGCCGTATTTATCCAGCCCGTTCTGATTTGGGTCGTCGATTATATAAACTTCCTCTCCTCTCAGAAGATTTTTGGTAAACAAAGCCAGCTTTTGGCCATACTTTTCCGCCGGTTTTATGCCCGCAAGTCTTACTCTGATTTCCTGATTGTTGACATCGACGACAATAGTATCGCCGCCGATAATTCGAATAACCGAACAGCAGGGTGGTTCTGAAAACGCGATTTTCTCGAAGGCGGGAAGTTTAAAATCGAATTTATACGGCGATGCCGCACAAACAGATAAAATTACTAACACGATCGACAAAAGAATGATGTTTTTGTTTTTCATTGGCTCCTCCGAATCTTAAAAGATTTTTATTTTCAGCCGTCTTGGCTCTTTTGAGCCTGGCTGCGGCTTGCGCGATTTATCAGTACCGCCGAAAGAATCAACACTCCTCTTACTACAAACTGCCAGTATTCGCTTATATTCATCAGCGTCATTCCATTGACAAGCACGCCCAAAAATATCACACCGATAAGCGTTCCTCGCACTTTACCCAGACCACCCATCAGGCTTGTTCCGCCGATGATAACTGCGGCTATTATTTCGAGCTCCCATCCCGTTGCCGTGGTCGCCGTTCCGCTCATTATTTCCGCAGACTGCATTACTCCGCTAAACGCAGCAAAAAGCGATACGATTCCCATCACAAGAATTTTTATTTTTTTAACATTTATTCCGCTCAATCTCGCGGCTTCGACATTTCCTCCGACCGCGTAAATCGCTCGTCCAAATGTCGTATAATTCATCAGTACGGAGATAATTATAAAAACAATAATAAATATGATTGCAGGGAACGGAATCCCGAATACATATCCGCCGCCGAGAAAATTGTACCATTCCGGAAAGGCTGAAACGGGAAAACCGTTTGTTATAAGAAAAGCTGCTCCTCTCAGCGCCGTCATCAGCGCCAGAGTGGTAATAAATGTCGGCACATTAAATTTCATTCGGATATATCCCGTCAAACAGCCTGTCGCAAAACCAACTGTGAGACTCGACATAATCGCTATCGCAACTGCCGCCGGAGCCGGCAGGCCTGCCGCCAGTAGTATTTTTGTCATTACCGCCGTCAGGCACCCGGCAAACGCAACCGCCGAGCCGACGCTAAGGTCTATCTCTCCGGAAATTATTACCATCGTCATTCCAAAAGCGATAATGCCCTGCATTGAGACATTGCGAAGAACATTTAAAAGATTGTCTTTGGTGCTGAAACCATCCGCATTGAAAGCCAGAACAACACACAACACCAGCAGCACTATCTCAAGGATAGAACGCCTGGCCCAATAACCTGCTTTTGTTAATAACATCAAAACTTCTCCGATTGTATATAATCCAGTCGTCTGTAAGAACTTCTAATAAATGAATACTTGATCTTCTATAAGCATATGGATTCCCGCTTCCGCGGGAATGACGACTCTTTTTGTCAAAGGCTCTAAGTTTACTCTTCCATACACATAACGAACAATTCATCAGCGCTCAATTGGGCCGGATTCACCTGTCCGACTATTTTGCCTGTTTTCATAATAAGTATTCTGTGGCATACTTCCAGCAATTCTTCCAACTCGCTCGAAACGATAATAGAGCTGATCCCCTCGCCGCTCAATTTCCATATCACCTCGAATATCTGCTGTTTTGCCTGTACATCGATTCCGCGCGTAGGTTCGTCAAATAATATCACCTTCGGCTCCGTGCCGAGCCAATTGCCTACAACCACTTTTTGCTGATTGCCTCCGCTAAGCGATGAAACCTCATCTTCTATGTCAGCGACTTTAATTTGAAGTTTGTTCACCTGTCTTCCAACGGCTCTTGCCTCGCGAGATTTACAGGTAAAACCTTTGGACGCTATCCTGTCCATACTCGCAAGACACATATTAGCCCTTGTGCTTAATATCTGTATCAGCCCCTCTTTTTTTCTGTCCTCCGGCGTAAACGCAACGCCCATATTTTTCATAATCTGCGGCGTAACCTTGTTAAAAGAGGCGCCGTCAATAACAATTTGTCCGGCATCGAACTGCTCTGCGCCGAATATTGCCTTTAGAAGTTCCGTTCTTCCCGAACCCAACATCCCGGCTATTCCCAGCACTTCGCCTTTATATAATGTGAAATTGACATCCTCGAATTTGTATTTTTGACTTAGATTTTTTACTTCAAGTATTTTTTCATCTGAAGCGGCTAATTCTTCCGGCCGTTGTTTTTGAATCACCTGTCCAAACATCATATTGACTATTTTCTCATTCGAGGCCTCAGTCATACTAATTGTGCCGATATAATTTCCGTCCCGCAAAACGGTAACTTTGTCGGCGATTCTGCCAAGTTCCTGCAGGCGATGGGTGATATAGATTATCGCCACGGCTTTGTGCCTGAGCTGTTTGACTAATCGAAAAAGATTTTCTGTTTCGTGATGAGCAAGAGCACTTGTCGGCTCATCGAGCATAAGAACCGCAGGATTAAAACTCATAGCCTTTGCAATCTCGACTATCTGCTGCTGGGCAACACCCAGTTCGCTTGCTTTCTTTCTGACATTAAGCTCGATCTG
>JAQTQF010000176.1 GCA_028712345.1 Phycisphaerae bacterium
CGCTGCGCACTGCAGAACGCCGCGGAGTTTGTTGACCACCAGTGTGGCAAGAGCTTCGCCTTCGACATCTTCAGCGATAATCAGCAGAGGCCGGCCTTGTTTGGCGATTTTTTCAAGTATCGGCACGAGTGATTTTATCGAATTTATTTTCTTTTCGTGAATAAGGATATACGGTTTCTCAAGTACACAGCTCATATTCTCTAAATTATTTACGAAGTGTGGGCTGAGATAACCTTTATCGAACTGCATACCTTCGACGAGTTCGACGGTGGTTTCAAGGCTTTGACCTTCTTCGACGGTGATAACGCCGTCTTTTCCAACCTTTTCCATAGCCTGTGCCATAGTCTTGCCGATTTCAGAGTCCTGATTTGCCGAGCAGGTTGCAACCTGTTCAATCTGTTTGCCGGAATTGACGGGCGTGCTCATTTTTTTGAGTTCTTCGACGATTTTTTCAACGGCTGTATCGATGCCGCGTTTTACCTGCATAGCGTTTGCGCCTGCGGTGATATTTTTAAGGCCTTCCTCAAAGATAGCTTCGGCGAGAATAGTTGCTGTGGTTGTGCCGTCGCCTGCGACATTGCTTGTTTTACTTGCGACTTCCTTGACCATTTGAGCGCCCATATTTTCGTAAGAATCTTCAAGCTCAATTTCCTTTGCGACGCTTACTCCGTCTTTTGTAACGGTCGGAGAGCCGAATGATTTTTCAAGGATTACATTTCTTCCGCACGGGCCGAGCGTAACCTTGACGGCTTGGGCGAGCTTTTTTACGCCCTGACGAATAGCTTCGCGGGCTTCGGTATTAAAAGCAATTTTTTTTGCTGACATTTTTTTACTCCTGTTATTATTTAATTTCCTTCTACTTTTCGATAACTGCCATAATATCCGATTCTTCCATAATCAAATATTCTTTGCCGTCGAGTTTGACTTCAGAGCCTGCATAGCTGGTAAAAAGGACTTCGTCACCTTTTTTAACCTGCATAGCGCCTCTTGAGCCGTCATCGAGCAGTTTGCCGGTACCGACACTGATAACTTTGCCCCGCTGCGGTTTTTCTTTTGCCGAATCGGGCAGAACGATACCGCCGGCTGTTTTTGTCTCGGCCTCGGTGCGTTCGACAATCACCTTGTCAGCCAATGGTCTGATTTTCATAGCCTTATCTCCTTTTAAAAAACTTTCTTCTTATAATCTTTTCAAACAATCCGTCCCAGACTCAATTGTGTTGATGACACAATTATACTGTTAAGCCCTGCGGATACAATCTGCCTGCAAAAAGGCATAGCTTGATATAATGCAAATGATGTGCCACGAGTTAATATATCCGAGGGGCAACATATAACTATTTGCTTGGTATATGGTTAAGGTAAAACAGGCCACAGGATTCAATTGGTCTTTTTTGCAGGTATTGTCTGTCTGTCCGCCATAATGACAGAAAACAGGGTCAATCAGATAGTCTGAGGGTTCAGCAGATTCTAATCTTATTTAATATTATTGCCGATGGTAAAACAGAGAATATAATGCTTTTTTCAATTTTAGGAACTTGAAACGCTATGGATATTCAGCAAAGATATAAATCGGTTTTACAGGTACTAAAAAATTACAACCAGCAGCATCTTCTTAATTTCTGGGATGTTCTCGATAATTCAGAACGGGTAAAACTTTTAAATCAGATTGAAGATATTGAATTTAGCTCACTTGCACAGAAAATAGACCGTTATGTTATCAATCCCGTTGGTACTATTCTGCCGAAGAGTTTTTCCGCCGCTCCTGCATACCCAGCCAAGCCAAAGACGGATGAGCAGAAAAAAAAATATCATGAGGCAATTGAACTTGGCAAAGAACTTATATCAGCGGGAAAAGTTGCGGCCTTTGTGGTTGCCGGTGGTCAGGGTACAAGGCTCGGCTTTGACGGACCAAAAGGCGATTTCCCGATAAGTCCCATTGAGAACAAGACGCTGTTCAGAATTTTTGCCGAGACTGTCAAAGCGGCCGGCAAAAAGTACGGCTTTGAGCCGGTTTGGTATGTTATGACAAGCCCGCTCAATCACGGCCAAACGCTCGGAATTTTCGCGCGTAATGATTATTACGGTCTTAAGAAGGAAGATATATTTTTCTTTCCGCAGGGCACGGAAGTAAATTATTCGGCAGATGGGAAAATTCTGCTCGCCGAAAAAGATGAACTGGCCGTTTCGCCCGACGGGCACGGCGGAAGCCTTAAGGCTCTTTATAAAAGCGGGGCGGTTGCCGATATGAAAGACCGCGGCATAGAATACATAAGTTATTTTCAGGTTGATAATCCGTTGATAAATATTTTTGATCCTCTTTTTGTCGGCCTGCACGCGATGGATGGTGCCCAGATGTCCTCAAAATCAGTTTTTAAATCGGGACCGCTTGAGAAAGTAGGTAATTTTTGTCTTGCTGACGGCAAGGTAACCGTTATCGAATACAGCGATTTGGCCGAGGAGCTTGCGCAAAAGAAAAAGCCGGACGGTTCGCTGGTTTTCTCAATGGGCAGCATAGCGATTCATATGATTAACCGCTCGTTTGTTGATGCCTTGAATAACAAAGGTTTTGCGCTGCCTTATCACAAGGCCGTCAAAAAGATACCGTGTATAGATATACAATCGGGCAGAAAAATTGAACCGGATAGCCCCAATGGTATTAAGCTTGAGACATTTGTATTTGACGCGTTGCCTCTTGCCGAAAAATCGATAATACTTGAAACGATTCGCAGCGAAGAATTCGCTCCCGTCAAAAACGCAGAAGGCGCTGATAGTCCTGCCGTGACAAAGCAAATGATGATTGCTCTTGCGGTGTCGTGGCTGCATAGTGCCGGTATTGAAGTGCCTAAGAAAGCAGATAGTTCGCCGGACTGTATAATTGAGATTGCGCCGTCTTTTGCAATATGCAGGGAAGATGTAACTGCGGTCAGGGATAAAATTCTGCCAATCAAACCGGGCGATATGATATATCTGGAATAAGTAAATCGGTGATTAAAAAGAGTTTTTACTTTTTTGTAGATGTTCTCTGAGCCATTGAAGCTCCATTTGTTGCTGCTGAGCTTCCATAATTTCATCGAACCGTTTTTTGTCCAGCCATTCCACTTTCCCGCCAAGCCACTGCACGATACCGCCCGATTTTGTCAGGCCGGTATAATTTTTTCGAGAGTAAATAAGCACGGTTGTATTTGGGTCGCACCCGAATTCAATCCAGGGCGCTCTGTATCGGAAATCGGTAAGCCTTACGGCGCCAATCCGGTTTGCAAATTGTCTTACATAAGTTTCACTCGGCAGAGAACCGTATTCTTTTCGGTATTGCAGAACTTCTTTGCCCAGCAACTCCATTGCGCGCATAGCTTCAGAACGGTTTATAATATTTTTTAGATTGGCAAATCCTGCCACGACAACTATGGTGAAAGTGATAACTACAACTATATTAGCCAAAAGCCTTTTTTGCCGTTTGTCCATAGCGAATCGAACTCCACAAACCAGCGGTTATTTCCCCATTATTTTAGCATAGATATTTTATAAATACTCTGCCATTTTTTACAATTATTTTTTGCTGAGAGAAAAGTTTTATTGCCTCAGGATAGGCATCGCATTCGGCTTGGAAGACTCTTGCCGCCAGTGTATCAGAACTGTCATCTTCCATTACCGGGCAGTATCTCTGGATGATAATCGGGCCCTTGTCGTATTCATTTGTACAGAAATGCACCGTACAACCGCTGACTTTACAGCCTGCTTTTAGTACTGCCTCGTGAACGAAGTGCCCCCACATACCCTGGCCGCCGAAAGCGGGTAAAAGCGCCGGGTGAATATTCATCACCTTATTTTCAAATTCAGCCGGTATCTTCCACAAGCATAACCACCCGGCCTGGATAACCAGGTCAACCTTTGCGGCGAGCAGCGTTTGTTTGATTTTTTCGCTGAAGCTCTCGATATCCGGAAAATCTTTTTTTCTGATAATTTTCGTCGGCAGTTTAGCAGCTTTTGCTTTTTCGACTCCTGCGACATCAGGCCTTGAAGAAATAACAACGACTATTTCGGCATTGAGCTGTTTATCTTTTATCTTTTCGAGGATATTGGTCATCGTTCTGCCCGAACCGCTAAGCAGAATTCCGAGTCTCAGGTGTTTTGTGTTTTTATCGTCCATTTCAATCTTGTTTTTTTGTTCGATATCCCCAGCCATATCGATAGCGTGATTGACTAATCCGTCGGCAGTTTCGTTTTTTTCTCGTCTGATGTGGGTTATCTTCCAGCTTTTAAATTTTTCCAGCAAATTACAAGATTGACCGAAGAGCTTTCTAAGGCCTTCGTTTTTAACTTTATATTCGCCGTTGAGCTG
>JAQTQF010000177.1 GCA_028712345.1 Phycisphaerae bacterium
CGGTTTTAATAAGAGCCACGCGACACGATATTCGTTCATCGCTTTTCAGACTGCATATTTAAAAGCATATTGGCCGGTGGAATTTATGGCCTCGCTGCTGACTTATGAAAAAGGCGATGCCGCTAAAGTTGCTGACTATATCGGTGAAAGCAGACGGATGGGGATTGAGGTTGCCCCGCCTGATATAAATGAAAGCTTTATCGATTTTACGGTAATTTATCAGCAGGAGCACGAGCAGAAGGCAGAGAAGGGTCTTATCCGTTTCGGTTTAGCGGCGGTAAAAGGCGTCGGCGAAAAAGCGGTTGAGCAAATTATTATCGCAAGAGAAAGGGTGGGACAATTTCACAGTATTTTCCATTTCTGCGAAAATGTAGATTTGCGATTAGCTAATAAGCAGGTAATTGAATCACTAATAAAGGCCGGAGCTTTCGACCGGCTTGGCGGAAGCCGTGCACAAATGGCCGCTGCTCTCGAATCAGCGATGAAAGCTGGTTCCGATACGCAAACCGACCGTGCAAACGGTCAGCTCGGTTTGTTCGAGGCCGGCGAATTTAAAAAGGAATATTCGAAGGATCATCAAAGACTGCCTGATGTGCCCGCCTGGCCGGAGACGCAGATGCTCGCTTATGAAAAGGAAGTGCTCGGTCTGTTCGTAACCAAAAATCCGCTGAGCAAACACGCCGATACGATTAGCGTTTACAGCACGGCCAACACGACAGAGTTCAAGGAAGAAAATGCCGGCCAGACCGTTGTCATCGGTGGTATGGTTCAGAAGATTCGGCAAATTGTTACCCGCAACGGCAGAAACGCCGGGGCAAAGATGGCGGTCTTTACGCTTGAGGATTTACAGGGAAGCTGTGAGGTTGTGATGTGGTCGGACTGCTTTGCGGTCTTCGGAGCACTGCTTGAAGTAGATAATGTCCTGTTCGTGAAAGGCAGACTCGATTTTACGAGAGAGACGCCGCAGATTATCTGCGATGAACTTATCAATATCGAACAGGCGACAACAAAACTCGCATCCAATAAAAATATAAACATACGGCTGAATGAGACTGATATAACAAAGGAAAAAGTCGCGCATATAAAAAGCATCTGCTCGGCACATAAGGGCAAAAGTCCGGTCTATATAACGGTTAAAACAAAAGCCGGCCTTACGATAAAGGCGGCGGCAGGGAAAAATTTGTGCGTCAACCCGTCAACCGACTTCTGCCGGCAGATGGAATACTTGGTCGGCGCGAAAAATTTCCAGCTGTCAAGGTAACGCATGTCATTGCGAGGAGTCCCAATATTTCGGGACGACGAAGCAATCTTTGTGATTGCTTCCAAAATGGGATTGCTTCGCTGCGCTCGCAATGACATAATCCATGCTTCGGAAAATATTACAATAACTGCAAAATATTCGAGGTATTGAGGTATTAATATGCCAGTAAATTTTAATGGCAAAGAAGACTTGGCGGGAATGTTATTTTTGTCGTTCTTTTTCGTAATTTTCGGTATGTTTGCCGCCATATTGGTAACGGATGGCGGTAAAATAATCGCATTACTGATTTTAATTGTCGTATTTTCTATATTGTATTGGAAAAGGAAACGATTAAACCCAAACAAAAAAAGCGGCAACGGGGGAAACAAAACAAATTCTCCCTGCACTCTTGCTTGGGATCTGAACCCGGCCAAAGTCCGCCAGAGGCGGATAAATATCGACCGGGCTAACCATGGATAAAAAATAAACCCGCCGGGCGGGCCGGCGGGCTTACGGACGGGTGAAAGAGGGGATTTGAACCCCCGACCCCTAGATCCACAATCTAGTGCTCTAACCAACTGAGCTACTTCCACCACAAATACATTGAAGATTTAAGATTGAAAATTGAAGAATTACATCGCCAACAGCAATTGTTTAAAACTTCAATTTTCAATTAAAAAGGTGCGCCGATTTGCCAGCGCACCTTACATTTTAGTAATTTGACAGGTCTCTGTCAATCGGCAAGGCCTATTTGCCCTTTTTCTTTTTGCCGGCAGACTTGGCCTTCTTATCGTCAATAGCGGCCTGAGCGGCGGCCAGACGGGCAATCGGGACTCTGAACGGCGAGCAGGAAACATAGTTCATACCTGCCCGGTGACAGAATTTGACGCTTGCCGATTCTCCGCCGTGTTCACCACAGATGCCGACCTTGAGGTTTTTGCGGGTTGAACGGCCCTTTTCGATGCCCATCTTCACAAGCATTCCAACACCGTCCTGGTCGAGACTCTGGAACGGGTCGGCCTGGAAGATACCCTTGCCGCCATCCTTTTCGCTGGCAACATAAACAGGCAGGAATCTGCCGGCATCGTCTCGTGAAAGACCGAGAGTCATTTGGGTAAGGTCATTTGTGCCGAATGAGAAGAACTCGGCAACTTCGGCAATCCTATCGGCCAGCAGAGCGGCTCGCGGAATTTCTATCATTGTGCCAATCAGATATTTCACTTTTGCCTTTGCGGCTTTGATGAGGCCGTCTGCCAAAGCGCGGGCCTGGTCGACCTGAATAGAAAGTTCCTTTTTATCCATTGTCAGCGGAATCATAATTTCCGGATAAACCTTTATGCCTGCCTTTGCACAGACGATAGCGGCTTTGATAATCGCCGTTACCTGCATATCTAAAATTTCCGGATATGTGATGCACAGACGACAGCCGCGATGGCCGAGCATCGGGTTCGATTCGTGGAGCTGCTCGCAGCGATGCTTAATCTTTTCAGGGCTGATGCCTGTTATTTTGCTGAGCTTCGCAACGCCTGCATCGTCTTTCGGCGTAAACTCGTGCAGCGGCGGGTCAACTAAACGAATCGTTACGGGTTTATTGTTCATCGCCTTGAAGATACCCTCGAAATCCTTCTGCTGAAACGGCAGGAGTTTTGCCAATGCGGCTTTGCGGGCTTCGAGCGTCTCGGCGACAATCATTTCCTGTATAGCCAGGCGGCGCTCTTCGGTATCGAAGAACATATGTTCGGTACGGCAAAGACCGATGCCTTCTGCGCCCATCTTGACGGCGTTTTCGGCATCGTAAGGCGTATCAGCGTTTGTGCGAACCTTGATAGTACGCAATTGGTCGCACCATTTCATCAGAGTAGCATAAGCGGCGGTTTGTTTTGGCATCTGCAATGCAAGCTGATCCAGATAAACATCGCCTGTGTTGCCGTCAAGGGTAAGGAAATCGCCCTGCTTGACGACTTTTCCGCCGACTTTCATACTCTTTGTTTCGTAATTAATTTCAAGGGCTTCGCAGCCGACAACGCAGCATTTTCCCCATCCGCGGGCGACAACTGCGGCGTGGCTTGTCTTTCCGCCGGTGGCGGTAAGAATTCCAACGGCAGCGTGCATACCGCCAACATCTTCGGGGCTGGTTTCTTTTCTGACAAGCAGAACTTTCTCGCCATTTTGAGCCATTTTTTCGGCTTCGGCTGCGGTGAAGACAACTTTACCGCTTGCGGCGCCGGGGACGGCGTTAATTCCTGTCGCTATCTTTGTCGCACTCTTTGCGGCTTTGATATCAAGCTGCGGATAGAACAATCTTTCGAGGTCTTCGGAAGTAATTCTCGCGACGGCCTCTTCTTTGGTGAGGAGTTTTTCCTTAACCATATCGGTGGCAACCTGAAATACGGCCGCGGCTGTTCGTTTGCCGGTTCGGCACTGAAGCATAAAGAGTTTTTCTTCCTGCACGGTGAATTCGAGATCCTGCATATCCTTGTAATGTTTTTCGAGCTGGAGACGAACCTGGCAGAGCTGCTTGTAGGCCTTTGGCAGAAGTTTGCCGAGGTCGGAGAGTTTCAGCGGGGTACGAATGCCGGCTACGACATCTTCGCCCTGAGCGTTGATGAGGCAATCGCCGTAAAATACATTTTCGCCGGTGTTCGGGTCGCGGGTAAAGCAAACGCCCGTTCCGGATGAGTCGCCCATATTGCCGTATACCATTGTTTGAACATTAACGGCGGTGCCTTTGAGGTTACTGATTTTTTCAACGCGGCGATATGTAACGGCCTTGTCCGCTTCCCAGCTTCCGAATACCGCTCCGATAGCTCCCCAGAGCTGCTCATACGGATCCTGCGGGAAGGGCTGGCCCTTCATTTTTTTTGAGTAGAATGTTTTGAATCCTTCGCAGAGTTCTTTGAGCGCTTCTGCGCTTAGTTCGGGGTCGGTTTTAACGCCGGCCTTTTTCTTTGCGTTGTGCAGCATTTCTTCCATCGGGTCTTTTGACAGGCCCATAGCGGTCGTGCTGTACATCTGAATAAAGCGGCGATAGGCGTCGTAAGCGAAACGGGGGTTATTGGTTTTTTTGGCTAAACCTTCAACCGATTTA
>JAQTQF010000178.1 GCA_028712345.1 Phycisphaerae bacterium
GGGGCATCGCGACCTCGGCGGCAAGACGCTGCTTTCTCTGGTCGATGGACTATACGCAGGCAAACACGGTCCTCTGCTCTACCCGATCAAATGGCAGACGGCACCATTTAATAACGACTGGCCTTCAAGTATTTTTGTCTCACAGGACCAGGTGGCCATTGACTCGGTTGGTTTTGATTTCCTTGTTACAGAATGGCCTGAAGCTATCGGCCCCGGTCACGAAGGAACGGACGATTATCTTCACGAAGCGGCAGAGGCAAATAATCCCGCATCGGGCACATTTTATGACCCCGAAGGCGATGGGACAAGATTGAGTAGTCTCGGCGTTCACGAACATTGGAACAATCCGACTAATAAGCAATACACACGCAACTTAGGTACCGGCAGCGGAATCGAACTGGTGAAAGTGTCGTTGATTCCCGATGTTGATTATAACAACGATGGAAAAGTGAATTTTGAGGATTTTGCAGTATTCGCTCAATACTGGCACCAAACAGGCTCGCCGGCAGACATTGCCCCCCAGCCCGTTCCGGACGGTGTTGTGGATTACAAAGACCTGTTCGTTTTCTGCCAAAATTGGCTGATGGCGACTAAAATTCCGCCTCTGCCCGCTCAGGCATCATCTCCCAGTCCTGTCAATGGTTCTTCAGGAATCAGCACAGACGCCAATTTAAGCTGGTCGGCAGCAAGCGCCGAATCGCACGATATTTATTTCGGCACGGCCAATCCGCCGCCATTTGTTGTTAATCAGACCGGTACAACATTTGACCCCGGCACATTGGAACAAAGCAAGACATATTACTGGCAGATTGATGAAATCAATGGATGGGGCTTAACTGCCGGCGATGTCTGGCAATTTTCAACTTCATCGCCGGGTCTTTCAGACACCACAGATGATATGACGGGTACTGCCGGCGCTTTTGGCGAAAACCCGCCGACTGAACTCGCAGCGAAAGCTTTCGATAACAGCAATTCTACCAAGTGGCTCGATTTTAAAATGAAAACTATCGGTTATAGTTGGATACAATATCAGTATGCTTCAAGCAAGCAATCTATCGTAACCGAATATACGATTACATCGGCTAACGATGCCGAAGAAAGAGACCCCAAGAGCTGGAATCTTAAGGGCTCCAATAACGGCGGAGCGAACTGGGATACGCTCGATACGAGAACGGGCGAACTATTCGCCTCCCGTTTCGAGAAGCGAACATTTTTGTTCACCAACAGCACCGGATACAACATTTACCGGCTGGAGATTACAGATGTCAGAAACCTTCCCGCCGCCAATTCGGTACAGTTAGCCGAAATTGAGCTTATCGGCACGACACCGCAATAATCTTGTAATATGTACAGAGCCAGAGCCGCGACAGTAATGGAGCGGTATTTTTAAGCGTACAGTATTACTGATATCGTCGAACAATAAAAAACCCCGGCTCAAAACCGGGGTTTTTAATTACCAAAATCAAACCCTTGCTATTTGCTTTCAAGGTCAAACGGTGAAATGTTGTCGCCGAGTTTTTCCTGCGCCTTTTTGAGCCTGTCGCGATGCTTGCTGAACACCTCAAACACAACCTCAGGAGCATCAGAGACCTGCTCTTTGTAAATCTTTTCAACCCTGTCAATCTTGGCAAGCTGCTGTTTGACGCGAACAGTAAACTGTTTTACATAATCTGCCCGGCTGTAATCCTTGTTGAGATTGTCCTTGAACAGTTTTTTCAAATCTTCATATTTCGGAATATATCCGGTAGGTGTTTCAATCTTTTCAACATCACTGTTAACACACAATTCAGCCCACAGTACCCAGACTAATTTATCAGCCATACCGTTAAGGTATTTGCCCTTTTCGTCTTTGAGGAAGTAATTTACCGAGAAAATCGGCGGCGCTTTTTTGGCGTCTTTGGCGAAATCAAGGTTTATCTGAATATACCTTCCTATCGGTATTGACAGAAAGTCAAGATTGCTCATCGGGTTAAATGTCCTTACGCCCTCTGCGCCGATTGTCGCGGCGGTCGTTTCAGATTCAAGAACGGCGCCTTTGGCAACAACACCCTCTGTCCAGTTGAAAGCCTGTTCAATCGGCACCCATGTATCGCTGTCTCTTCCGCCGTAGATGATTCCGCCGACAGGAACACCTTCGCCCGCATCTGCAAGCGGATCGCGATTTTCAAGACTCGATATCGCAATCGTATATCTGGCATTTTTATGTGAAGGAGTAATCTCGGCTCCCTTGGCGTCTTTTTTGCCCTTTGTCCATTTGCCGCTGTGATTCGTGCCTGTATCGGGAATCGGCTGCTTCATCCCGATCCAGTAAGGCTTTCCGTCGTTGCTGATGAGAACATTACCGAAAATTACCTCGCCAGGAGTTGTGAGCGATTTGTAAATCACCGGGTCGTCTTCTGCGTTGACATCCTGAATAATGCCGAAGATTCCCTTTTCAACATTGACGGCTCTTACCTGTCCGTCTTTTTTGCGGAAATAAGCAATATCATCGCCGATGATTGTCTGCCCCGGCAGCATCGAAGTCGAGGTCTTACCGCAGGCGCTCGGAAATGCGCCGGTAAAATAAGTAACTCTATTATTCGGGCCGTGCACGCCCATCGCAAACATATGCTCGGCAAGCCAGCCCTCGGCTTCGGCTCGTTTGATTGCAAGTCTCAATGCCAGTTTTTTAAGACCTACCGTATTGCCGGCATATTGAGTATTGACCGAGTAAACAATCTCGTCATCAAGGTTAATGTATATTCTTTTCTTGTCATAATTTTTAGAAACGCAGTTGTCAAGTTCACCCTGACTGTGCAGGAATCTGAAAAAACCGGGGTTATTGCCAAACCTCTTAAACTGCTCATAGCCATGCCTGTAAAGAATCGTCTCGCTATGGACGACATAGGACGAGTCGGTAATCTGGACGCAGCTTATTGAGAAATCTGAATTTGTAGGTCCTAAACAGAAGAAGCAGATGAGCATTTCCTCCCCAGCCATAATTCCATCCATAAGCCCGTAAATTTCAGCAGTTCCTTCCTGCTTATCCATCGAATTGATGCCCTTGCCGAGAGTCTTGCCCGGAGCAAGCAGGTATTTCGTTACCTCTTTATCCCTGCCCTGGTCATTGTATCCATCGAAATGATAAGTATGACCTTTTGTACCTAACGGTTTTTCCTCGCCGTTTTTTACCGCGAGTTTGCGGATATAGTCTATATCTTCAGGTGCGTCAGTACATACAAAAACGGTTGCCGGCTTCGTGAGTTCGATTGCATCGGCCACAAACTTATGAAGCTTGTCATTAGCCAGAGCCATCAGCTTATCATAATTTTTACTGTCTAATTTTGCCTGCAATACCTGTTTTACATTTTGTGCTGCCATAGTATCCTTTACCCTTTCTAATGGTTATTATTCCGGCCTTGGGGATAATTTTTCAAAAAATGTGGTCAAAAACCGCCGAATAGTAAAAGCATCAGGCACAAAAGTCAATCTTTTTGTTGTTTTTTTATAGTTTTTACAGAATAGTAGATATTCTCACCAAATTAGCCCACCTACACCAAGAGATTAAAACTCTTTTTTTGCCTGTTCGTGGGTCAAAAAATGCCTTGTTGAAAAAATATTTTTTGTATTCACGGCCTTGTTATCAATTTTTCATTTTACCCCTTGACAAAAAACCGGAATAGTGCTACCATTCTTATGTAAAGTTTGGCAGCCCTAATAAGGCTGGGCAGATGGGCAAAATTATAATTCAGTTAGCAGTGCCATTATATTTTTTTGTTTTTCATATCTTTTGCAGCCCACCCCGGCAAGCCTTTTTTCGGCGAGGTTCCAAAAAGTTAAAGTTGGACTTTGTTTGTTTCGATGTTAAGTTAGTGCAATATCGCTGATACTGCGGGTTTTGTGTTAATTTGGCAAAGGTATATTAAAAAGTGCTGCTTTTCGGCCGTAAAAAATTTAACCGAGAGATTTACGAAGAACCGACCGAAGATCGAATTGTGCAGTGAGCTTGTATTCATAAACTAAATTTGAGTTGCCGGAACCAGCACTTTTGTGAGTCTCTCGGTAACCTTAGAAGAAAGGGAAAAGTTATGGAAAGGAAAAAAATGAAAAAGAAGGCCTTTACGCTCGTAGAGCTGCTGGTGGTTATCGCAATTATCGCGATGCTGCTGGCAATTCTAATGCCTGCTCTGGCCAAGGTCAGGCAGATGGCTCAACGAATGGTTTGCAGTTCAAATCTTAGCGGACTTGGCAAAGCTTTGCTGGCCTACAGCACAGATGACCCGTACGAATCATATCCGGTTGCAGGCCCTGC
>JAQTQF010000179.1 GCA_028712345.1 Phycisphaerae bacterium
CAGTTGTAAATATCCGTTGAGAAGCCCTGGTAATTTCGAATTCAAGCGTGTTCTGTATGGAGTAAGACCGGTCTCGATTGTGCGCCACGTCGAATACGGCCTATCGGCGAATCGTTGCATCATTCGTGCGGCCGCCGTTTCCCGCGGTTCATTAGCAAGGTATAGCGCCATAGATTCAATTCTCTCCGCTACTGCAAGCAACCTGCCGTACAGGTAATCCCTTTCATTTCTGTCTTCTTCAAGCGCCATCGTGTACCCCCTCTCCTTGTAAAACCCTTTATACAGTGAACATGCAATGCCTAAGCACTTTTCAAATTCAGGTTGATTCCCGTTCTTCTCCTTCTGAAAACTGACCCTATTCGAAGCACGGCGCACACACTGCTCAACCAAATCACGCGGAACTGTCCTCCCATCAACTATTGAAGGCAGAAGACGTTCTACTGTGGCATTGAGTAGCTTAATGCCATTTTTCCCTTCGACCTTACTTCCATATGCAGACCATGCGATATCTTTTGGCGCCGGCGCACCTTCAAAAATGACGCGGAGTTCCTTGTTGGTATCTTTGTCCTTTCTCTTTCCGTAATTTTGAAGCCAGGCAAAATCGGTGTGCCATTTTTCTATGCGTTCAAGGAACTCAGAACCACTCAACTCTCGATAAAAGGTTATGGCCATACGGCCCGGTGTCGCAGAATCCAAGCCCATTACGACAATGTCTTCTGTGTCGCTGATATTGGCTTTGTATCCGGCAAGTTTCTTTTGAAAGCGACGCGCAAAGGATTGCCCGACATCTCCGATTTGTAAAGTCGGGATCTCATCTATTAGAATGTCATCACCGACGAAATCCCAAGAGTTCGCACATGGATCGGGGACGGGTTTACAGCTTACAGCCCAGGTCACAAAGCACCTAACGAATTCACCTTCGACTTTATGATAACCTTGTCTGCGAATGAGCCATCTTAAGGTATTATGTGCTTTTTGACTTTCGACGTACCCGACCGTACAGGCTTGCTTTCCTGAATCATCTTTCCCGTCAGTAAAACGCCCGCGAAATGTAAATCCTTCAGAATCATTTGACGAGATGAGTTTGGCGCCATCATCTGAAGTTCTCAAAAAACGATTATGACCTTTCGCAATTCGAACCTTCTCTGCCGAAAGCATACAAAACGGCTGACTTCCCGGTTTTGGTACATTTTGACTGGCATCGTATTTAATCCAAGATTCAATAAGGCTTTCATCTTCCCAAGTCCCTGTGCAAGGATTCCCAGGCTCTAACACTCGCCATCTGATAAAAACTTTTTTGTCTTCAACAGGTGTTTTCTTTCTGCTGGCATTAATCATTTTGAATGGGAATATGTTGTTCTCTGACAAGTCCTTAAATATTTCTTCTTTCTTCAGATAGGTTGTTACGGCCTTTACCTTTGGGTGATTATATGGTGAGCTTTGCCAGCTTCCTAAGAGCTGGATCATTTTAGTATATCTCTCTGCCTTTCGGTTCGGCAAATCAGCGGCGCAATAACTTAATTCCTCACAAAGAGGATGTGGCGCATCTTTTGAGCCCGTTCTATTTATTGACGATTCAGTCACTGGAATAATTGTCACAGCTTCATCCCAAGTTAATTCACGGACACTTTTAAAATTTCCGGTGCTATCAATCGATATTTCAATGTGGGCCTTTTTTGCCATGTGAGATACCGGCCAAGGTCGCTCCTCCTGCTTTAACTGCATCTTGTCAATTTCGATGCTGGTCTCATACAGCTTTTGTATCCAGCTCATTCCATCACCCCCATTTCTTCAGCCTCAATTTCCACGGACTTAACATTGTCCATACCAAAGCTCTTAGCATCCATTGTCCGGACAAACTTTCTAAGCCTTTCTTCGCAATGTTCAGGTGGCGGGAATGTCAGTATTCCTTTTTTAAGAACGGGAAACCAGAACCGGGCATATAGCTCGTTGGCCCCCTTTTTTTCATCAGGGTAATCGAATCCGTGAAACATCAGTCCGTAGCTGATTTCACCATCATCGTCATAAGCGCCTTTACCTTCACCAAAAGTGCATGGTTCAACATACCCCTGACAATCGCGCGTTCCGAGAAAGATGTCCTGCCTTCCACCCCTCTTCAGCATCCGTTTGGCAATAGCATAATGTTTGCCGTCGATACGGTCCTTTTCTAAGGGATCATGTCGCTCGTTCCATACAAAATGAGCCTTTACCTGATATTCCACACCATTCTCCCGACTTGGATCTTCTGCATTTTCATCAACACCGGTTAGAAATGTATAAATCGAGAGGTCATTAAAATTCTCTTGCTTTTTCCCTGGAGTTCTTTCACTGGGATAGACGCCGCTATAGTTCAAAGGTTTAGTCCCTTTCGTCTGTGTTCGAATCCGCCTCATCACCCTTACCGCATCGACTACCCATACAAAAGTAGGCTTCCAGTAAATCGATTTACAGACCCCTTTCAATGCCTCATAAGTAGGAAGATGATACGAGCACTTCTCACCACCGATTCTCGTGAGCGGATCGGTAAAAAGAGCGAATCGCCCCCAGAGTCTGAATTGAATAGTGTTTTTAGGAATCGATGTATTTTTCATTGAATTGCTCCTCCTGTTTCACTGGTTCCAAGGATAGGCCCGTTACCCTGCTGTAATATTGCTTGTCGAGGTAGAAAATCTCCGTGTCCGCCTGTACCCGATAAAGCGCATCCTGATCGGCCAGTTTTTCAATCTCATACGGGAACAAGTTTACCGAATATTGTTGCGCTTTTTTAATCAGTGCATATTGTTTTTTCAGATCGATTGCCGCACAAAGTTGATTAACCAGTTCCGTGCCTTCATCGTCGTAGCGGACGATGACGCTGTACGTTGGCGCATCAATGGACTTGAACAATTTGGCAGCGGTCATAAAAGATTGTCGTAGATTTATTCCAGGCATTGTTCTATTGGCCCGACGAAAATCGTCAACGGCATAGCTGTTCGTTGATAAGAGGATCAAAAGTGTATCACTCCGGTATGCATTGACCGGATAGTCCATGACATCTTTGCGATCATAAAAGTAATTTTGATAGTACCAAGCGAGCATGCTGGGGCCGATTCTGTCACACCCGTATTTTGTCGGATCGATTTTATAATCATCAAGAACTCGATTTGATTTTTCCTTGCCGACAGCAATGTCTTTCAAGTAGCTAAGATGTTCTTCGAAGGGATTGACGATATACACGTTGCCCATCTCCGGGCTGCCATGCCGGTTGCAGCGGCCAGCCGCCTGTGCGATCGAATCAAGGCCTGCAAGCAAGCGGATGACCGAGCGGAAACTGATATCCACCCCGGCCTCGATAAGCTGGGTGCTGATGCAGAGAAGCGGCTCTCCATTGATAAGTTTTTGCCGAATTGTTTTAAGCACTTCTTTGCGATGAGCAGGGCACATTCCAGTGCTAAGATGGAAAATCGCAAACCCGTCTTCTTGCACTTCGTCAAAAATGATGCGGGCAGCCTTCTTGGTATTGACTACCACGAGACAGCTTCCATTGGCCTTGACTCGCTCAACCGCAAACATTGCGATTTCCTGATAGCTCCATCCCAGCACTTTACGACAGTCATGGACCTGAACCCTTTTCAAATCGATATAGAGTTTGGCGATATCCGGCATAATTTCATTTTTTGCTGACAGGCTAAGGGCGCCTTTCTTTTCATCAACTGAACCTAATAGTGGCTGCGTAGCAGTGCAGAGGACAACAGAGCTGCGGGCCTGGTTCACTAGGAAATGAATCGCATTGTTGAAAAGATGGACACAATTTACCGGTAGCGTCTGGATTTCATCAAAGATAATAACCGCGTTGGCTAACTGATGCATCCGCCTAGCACCACGTGTTCCGGACCCAAAAAGCGCCTCTAAGAATTGCACCATGGTAGTAAAAACAATCGGCGCATCCCAATTCTCGGTCAAAAGTTTTTCTTTCCAACTCTGCGCATCAGCCCCAATATTTGAATGATGCTCAAGAACAATTTTGCCGGCATCTTCAGCACAATCCTTTGGTTCGAGGACCTCCCGAACGACCTGAGCGTTTTGATCGATAATTGATGTAAACGGAATTACTTGAATGATTCTGTCCATGGCATGTTTATTTGCGTGATGTAATGCAAAGCGAAGACATGCAAGAGTTTTCCCTCCACCGGTTGGAACAGTCAAAGTGAATAGTCCCGGAACTCGTTCTGCTGCGTGACGACAATGCGCAGATATATCTTGCCGAATTTCATCCACAC
>JAQTQF010000180.1 GCA_028712345.1 Phycisphaerae bacterium
CTGCGAAGCGTTTGTGCCGAAGAAATTGAGTTTGGGGTCGTGAAACTGATGACAGAGCTTTGCCTTTTTAAACCATGTTTTAGGAAACTCTTTCGTGCAGTCTGTCATATATTTGCCGCCGAAAACACCCATCTCGAGCATTTCCTTTGGGGTTAAGTCCGGCTTGAATTCGGGGTCGAAGTTTTTACCGACCGGTTCGGTCAGGTAATAAACATAACCGCGCTGCATAAGGTCGTTAACAACTATTCGTTTCGGTTTTTTTCTCATTTTATCTGAGGCAAAAAAACTAACCAAACAGTTCCTTAAATTTTTCTTCGATGTTCTCGGATTTACAGAGTGTTTCGCCGATGAGGATTGCCGTCGCGCCGCATTTTTTCAATTTTTCAACATCTTCTCTTGTTTTTATTCCGCTTTCGGCGACTAGGCCTTTTTTATCCCCTGCCAACTCGGCCAGTCTTATCGTCGTATTCAAATCGACCTGCATAGTCGCAAGGTTGCGGTTATTTATCCCCAGAACACTGTAATGCGCCTTTGGAAAATCGATAAGACTTCTTATCCGCAAAAGCGTTTCGGCATCGTGTACCTCAAGCAGGACCGAAAGCGTCAGTTGGGCGGCGCAAATCATCAGGTCAACAATTTTGCCGTCTGTCGGCGCAAAGGCCTCGCCGATAAGCAGTATCGCATCGGCACCTGCCGCCCTTGCCTGATAAATCTGGTACTCGTCGATGATAAAATCTTTTCGCAGCACCGGCACGGAGACATTATTTTTTATCTGCGTAAGATATTCGAGTTTGCCTTGGAAATATTTTTCGTCCGTCAGGACACTGATGGCGTCTGCGCCGCATTTTTCGTATGTTTTGGCGATTTCAACGGGAGCGAAATTCTCTCTTATAAGCCCTGCCGAGGGCGAGGCCTTTTTTACTTCGGCGATGACATTTATGCCGCGAGGATTTTTCTTCGTAACGGCATTGTGAAAATTCCTGCACTTGGGCAGAGTCTCTATCTGTTCGAGGTACTGGGCAAGCGGAAACTGTTTTTTCTGCTGAGCAACCTCGATGCGTTTATAGGCCAGTATTTGATCGAGTATATTTGCCAAATTATTTTCCTGCTATGCTGACAAAGCCCATTCGTAGCTGACTCAGAGCATCGGCCAGAAGTTTAGCTTCCTGGTCCGTCAGATTTCCTTTTGTTTTTGTTTCGAGCGCTTCGAGCATATCAATATGGAATTTTGCCAACGGCAGATTTTTCTGCGGCTCTTTGTCCTCTTCAGTCGTAATAAAACCCATTGCGAACATTGCCTGGGTCGCAAGAAGACTTATCAGGGCATTTAAATCGCCCGGCGGAAGCTGCGGCGGCATTTCTTTTTTCGACTCGGCTTGCTTTTCTTTTAAAATCTCTTTTTCCTTTTGGGCCTTATTCTTCCAGTCTTCATCAACTATAATTTTCTTTTCCTGTTTTTCTTCTGCCATGATAAATCCTTAAATTTCTTTAACAATTATCTTTTATATTTTCTCATGCTTTTAGCGACATCGTTTTTTTGTTCTCTGCCTTTGATTTTGTCTCGTTTGTCGTACTGTCTTTTGCCGCGGGCGATGCCGAGTTCGATTTTTGCATATCCCCTGTCGTTGAAAAAAATCCTCAACGGCACAAGGGTAAAGCCCTTCTGCTGAAGTTTGGATTCTATTTTCAGGATTTGTCTTTTGTGAAGCAGGAGTTTGCGTTTTCGCAGGGGCTCGTGTTTGTAAACTGAGGCCTGTTTGTATGGTGCGATATTGCAGCCGAGCAGCCAGCATTCATTATCTAAAATCCTTGCAAATGCTCCAGTCAAATCGGCCCCACCCTGACGAAGCGATTTTACTTCACTGCCGACAAGGGTCAGGCCGGCCTCTATTTTTTCAATTATCTCGTAATTGAAAAAAGCCTTTTTGTTCTCCATTTTGGGAACACGAACCGAATTGCCCTTGTTCTTATCCTTGCTCATTGCCGGTATAGTACCAGAGAGCAAGGGATTTTAAAAGCAGTTTTGAGTTAAGGAGTCCGCTTTCAGCGGATAGCTATTTTAGCTTTCATCGGCCTAAAGGCCGATTCCTTAACTAAGGACTAAAGACTCAAAACTAAAAACTATCTTGCTCGAATTGTACCGCTACACAGATAGTAGCGTCTGCGGTAAGGCTGTCTCTGTTAACTCGCAGAACCTTGCCGGCCTTTATTCTCGCAAACTGCCCTTTTTTCTTTGCCAGGCTTGTTGTTCGCGGGAAATTAATCTCAACGATATTGCCCGGCCTGACCGGTGCGGTCATCGGCATTGACAGAAGCACACCGCCTTTTGCAACATTAACGGTTTTGCCGTTGAAGAATCTGTTTGCCTCCGGCAGCCACATACTTATTGGCCAGGAAAGGTCTGTTCGGTTGGATTGACGATTTTCGGTAACTGTTTCTAATGCTAATGCCATAGTTCTTACTCCATTAATAAAAACCTGTTCATCCTTTGCTAACTATTTTATCGTCAATGTTAATTTGGGTAAAACAGCAAATTTAGGACAAATAGCGAAATTGGTAATATTTTTTTTGATATGCAGACAGGGCAAAACAAAAGGGTGATATTATCGGAGCCGAATAATATTTTTTTTTACTAAAATTAAAAGACAAAAATAGACTTCTTTTGGTTTGACAAATAAAAACCCGCCAAAAGGCGGGGTTAGCAGCTTACTAATCCACATATATACTGTTATTCTATTATAGTTGCCAATCTTTAGGGTGAACTATGTTTGACGGTAATATGTTAAATTTTCTGCTCAGGGCATCGATAAGCTCTTCAGCTCTGCTTATCTGATAGTCAGAAGCTGTTTTATTTGTTTCGCTTATGATACAAATCCTTATGGTAGTGCTGCTTCCATACCAGATACCTCCCGGCAAAGCAGACCACTGATTGATCCATTTTTCGGTCGGCTGAATCTGACCATCGACAGCGCCAAGACTATTGCATACGAGAAAGTGGAAATTCAGGTCATCCGAACTAGTCAGGCCGCTGAGAGAGGCCATTTGCTCAAGGTTACCCCCCTTGGTGTTGCTATAAAATACTTCTATTTTATTCCATCTGTTACGGTTTGTCGCCTCTTTTGCGTGAATAATGTCGGCTATGGGGCCTAAAGAAGAGTAACTTGCCAGGCTGAATACTCCTGCAGGGATGGACTGGTGGTCAAGAGTCATAAGCAATGCGGCACCCGCGGTCATAGCAACTACCAGGCAGATGAGAATTTTTGCGGCTCTTGGTTGATTAGGCATGGAACCAATCCATTAATAAACAAGTTTTGATCCTTCAGGTACTCGCCAGCGACATATGCCAATCGAATACTCGATGTAATATAAATGCTATCGGCAGGAAGGTAAAGTTTTTATAATAAATTTTGGCAAAAAAATTAAAATATTTCTTTGGAAAATTATCACTTTAGTAAGGGCAGTTTTATAGGCCGCTTATCCCTTATTTCAAAAGCAGCTTCCGTTTCACAACTAACTCCGGGACAGGTTTTTCAAGAGGGACTTTACAGTATAGACATACAGCACTTAGTATATTATGTCTTGTAATTTATGAATTTATGCTCTTTTAAACAGACAATAGGTCCGTTTGAGTTATTTTACTTCGAGAACGGAGTTATACTCGCCGAACGGATTCAGCTCAGCATTTTCATTGTACGGGTCCTGCTGCCACTGGCCGTCAACGACCATACGATAGCGGTATTTTCCCGGAGCCAGTGCCAGAGCCAGCTCCCATTTGCCGTCCTGTGTAGCTTTCAGATCCGTCTGCTGCGGCTGCCAATTGTTGAAATCTCCGGCAATCTGAACGCTCTTTGCTCTCGGATAGAGCGTAACGAATTTTACCGCTTCTCCGAATTGTCTTGCACCGTAGAAGTTGTTCAGCTTGTTGTCGATATCTTTTGCGATTTTTTCTTTTTCCGCTTTATTAAGACCGGCCATCAGTTCTTGCGCCGATGAGCTTATCGAATCGAGATTTGTCTCGAAGGTCTCGATAATTTCCTCTCTGGTCTGTTCTTTGGCAACCGGCTGGAGCTCCGGTTTGCGGAGTGAGTTTATTATTTGTTTCTGTTCGACTCTTGCGTCGCTTGCGATTAGTTCCTGTGCCAAATTTTGGAAATCTTTATGTCCTCTGCTTGCAGGGTCGTATTCGCAAATCGGCTGGCCCAGACTTGCCGCCTCTTTCAGCTTGGTATTGAAGTTGACGACGGTT
>JAQTQF010000004.1 GCA_028712345.1 Phycisphaerae bacterium
ATCCATTTCAAAAATTCAGATAGTCAGGTCGCCCTGTTAAACAGGTTTCTTACGAACCCCCGCAGACAGCGGATCCGGCTCTGAAATTTTTGTTAATTCAAGTTCCAATCTTTGAAGAATCATGTTTATAAATAGATTTCTTTTCTCTTATTCACCGATTTCGCCCGGCTTTTCGACTTGAGAATACCCTCTAACGCCAAAAGGCCTGCTCACAGTGTTTTTGTAACTTTAACAGCTAAAATTAAGGGACCTGCCCTTACTCGCGATTACCCGCTGCAAACTGCACAGTTCGCAAGTCGTAAATCACATATATACATATTACGACGATGGGCAAGTTAAATCAAGCCCAAATAATCTTTATACTGGAATAAAATAGTCGCCAAATTATTTTAACAGAAAAAAAGGCTTGTGTGTATTATTATATTAGATTATAGTAATAAACTAATATGAATGAAATTGATGATAATTTGGCACAGGAAGTGGCTCATATTCTTAAATCGCTTGCCCACCCAACGCGAATAGGGATAGTTTGTCTGCTTTCAGATAGTGAACTTACGGTTGGTCAGATAGTATCAAGGTTGAATCTTAAACAGTCGATAGTCAGCCAGCATTTGAATATAATGCGGCTGGCCGGTATATTATCTTCGAGCAAGCGTGGGGCCAAAGTGTTTTACTCGATATCCAACCCAGCCGTTCTTGGGGTGCTGGATTGTATATGCAGGAAATGTAACACTGACAGGGAGAATAACAATGTCTGAAATGGTGAACAAGGGCGGTATCGTAGCATTTTCACTTAGGCATTATAAGTTGGTTGCTGCGGTAACATTTTTAGTAACAATTTTGCTTGGGGCGTTAATCGGCTTTATCAAAGTTGACACTGACCCGGAAAATATGCTCGATGCGAAAGAGGCAGTTCGTCTTTTTCACGACCAGACCAAGGCCAAATTCAATCTCAACGATATTGTTGTTCTCGGAATAGTGAATGAAAAGGACCCGAACGGCGTTTTCAATGTTGATTCACTCAGAAAAATTTATGACCTTACGGAATTTGCCAAAACGCTCCGTTGGGATAGTGACGCCAAGGGGAATTTTTCAGGCGTTATAGAGGTCGATGTTATAGCCCCGTCGCTTGTTGACCATATATCCAATGATGGGCAGGGTGTCGTCAAATTTCAATGGCTTATGCCCAAACCTCCGCAGAGTCAGCAGGAGGCTTTGGCCGTAAGGGATAAGGCTCTCTCGAATCCGCTCCTGAAGGATACTCTCGTGTCCTCCGACGGCAGGGCTCTTTGTTTGTATCTGCCGCTGACCAGCAAGAATTTGAGTTATAAGGTTTATAAGGCTCTCAAGAGTAAAATCGCCGAAATGACCGGCGATGAAAAATACCATATTACCGGTCTGCCTGTAGCTGAAGATACTTTCGGTGTCGAGATGTTTATTCAGATGGCTATTTCGGCTCCGCTGGCGATGCTGACGGCTTTTGTGCTGATGTTTATTTTCTTCAGGAAAATTACGCTCGTAATTCCGCCGATGCTCGTCGCTATGGTCTCGGTGATTACGACGATGGGACTTTTAATCGGCTTTGGTTTTCCGGTTCATATTATGAGTTCGATGATACCGATTTTTCTGATGCCGATATCGGTAGTTGACTCCGTTCATATCTTAAGTGAATTTTTTGACCGGTACACGAAACAAAAGGGCAGAGCCGAGACCGTAAAAGAGGTGATGAAAACATTGTTTACGCCAATGCTCTATACATCTCTTACATCGGCGGCGGGTTTTGCCTCGCTTTCTCTTACCCCGATTCCGCCTGTACAGGTCTTCGGCGTATTTGTCGCGATTGGCGTAATGATTGCCTGGCTCTGCACGGTTACATTAATACCGGCATCGGTAATGTTCATAAGGGAAAAATCGCTGGAAAATTTCGGTCTTGCCGTTCATTCGGAAGATAAGCAGACATTTCTCACAAAATTTCTGCACAGGGCGGGCAAATTTACCTACGATTATTCCAAACCGATACTTGTCCTGTTTATGATAGTAATTGTGTTCGCGATTTACGGCATAAGCAGGATTAAAATCAATGACAACCCGATAAAATGGTTTGCAAAATCTCACCCGATAAGGCAGGCCGATATTGAGCTGAACAAGCACTTCGGCGGGACTTATATGGCCTATCTTGTATTGAATCAGCCCGGCGAGAGGCAGGTTACGGATGATTTTATCGAGGCTCTGAAAAGCAGGCTCGATAATTCCTCCGCTGAAAAGGATATTGTTCGTCAGGCCGATGAAATGATAGATAATAATAAAGCCGAAAGCTCCGATGCCGGGCAGTTTCTTTTGAAGCTGAGCGAGCTTGCGGATGAGAAATCCGCTACTGCCGCCGATACCAACCGGAGCGACCAATGGTATGATATAAGCGGATTTTTCGCGGTTGAGGCTGAAAGGCTCAAGCCGTTTAAAAATCCTGCGGTTCTGAAGTATATCAGTTCTCTGCAGGATTATCTGAAACAAAGTGGTTTTGTCGGCAAGAGCAATTCCGTTGCCGATGTCGTCAAAAAGGTTCACAAAGAGCTGATTGACGGCAGAAGCGAAAACGAAATTATCCCAGACAGCCTTGAAAAAGTCGCTCAGTGCCTTTTGCAGTTTCAGTCGAGCCACAGGCCTGAGGATTTATGGCATTTGGTATCGAGCGATTACAAAACGGCGAATATATGGATTCAGTTGAGAAGCGGCGACAATCGCGATATGAACAAGGTTGTTCGGGAGACAAATAAATTCTTTAAAGACAATCCGCCGCCCGTTGCGATGGAGCATAACTGGGCAGGTCTTACATATATAAATGTCGTCTGGCAGGACAAAATGGTTTATGGAATGCTCCAGTCGTTTGCAGGCAGCTTTTTAGTCGTTTTTATTATGATGGCGATTCTGTTCCGCTCGGCGCTCTGGGGAGCGCTGTGTATGGTGCCTCTGACGATAACGATATTATTTATTTACGCCGTTGTCGGCGCAATAGGCAAGGATTACGATATGCCGGTAGCCGTTTTAAGTGCGCTTACTTTAGGGATGGCGGTTGATTTTGCGATACATTTTCTCGAACGCGGCCGCTCGGCGTACCTGCTCAGCGGTTCGTGGAAAACTGCCGCCCCGGAAATGTTTGGCGAACCTGCCCGCGCGATAACCAGAAATGTCTTAGTTATCGCAATCGGTTTTCTGCCGCTGCTTGCCGCTCCTCTTGTACCGTATAAAACGGTTGGTATTTTTATGTGCGCGATAATGGGAATTTCGGGCTTGATAACATTATTTGTTCTGCCTGCGCTTATGAAGATATTTGAAAAACGCTTGTTCAAAGATATTAAAGAGCCGCTTACCGCAGGCTGCAACTGCGGTTTTTGTCTTTCTGTTTCCATCGCGGCAGTTCTGCTCATTGCGGTAAACGCTCATCAGTACTGGCATTTGGAGGTCAAACTGTTGAGTATCATCGGTGCTTCTGCGATATTGATTTCGGCGGTTTCCTGCGGAATTCTTTCCCGCAGAAAAATCTGCAAAATTTTGGAAGGGAGAAAAAATGACAATTGAAAGGATTTTAAGGGGTATTGCAGGATTCTTTATTTTTGTTTCGGTATTGCTCGGTCATTATCATTCGCCGTACTGGCTGTTTTTTACGGCGTTTGTCGGGCTGAATTTATTGCAGTCTGCATTTACAAATTGGTGTCCGATGATGACTATTTTAAAAAAACTCAGGTTTAAAGGGGCGCAAAAATGTCAAACAGAATAATTATATTCACGGCGGTTTTGATTTTTGCAGGTTTCAGTTTTGCTTCCGATGCGAATAAGCCGGATGTCGAACAAATCGTTCAGAAAGCCAATTTGGCGGCGTATTATCAGGCCGACGACGGCAAAGCGAAGGTAACGATGACTATTACTGACAAAAAGGGCGAGATTAGAAATCGTGAATTTGTAATCCTGCGCAAGGACATCGCCGACGGAGCCGACCAGAATTACTATGTCTATTTTCTCCGGCCCGCCGATGTTTACCGGATGGTTTTTATGGTAAACAAGCATACCTTGCCGGATACAGATGATGACCGCTGGCTTTATATGCCTGCTCTGGATTTGGTCAGGCGGATTGCCGCAGGTGATAAGCGAACGAGTTTTGTCGGCTCTGATTTTCTTTATGAAGATGTATCAGGTAGAAATCTTGCCGAAGATGTTCACGAACTTGTCGATTCGAACGATTCGGTTTTCGTAGTAAAAAATACGCCGAAGAAACCGGATAGCGTCGAATTTAGCTATTATACAGTTCGCATTGACCGCAGGACTTCTATGCCGATGCGAATGGAATATTTCGACAAGACCGGCAGGCTGTACCGGATTATCGAATCGCTCCAAGTAAAGGACATATCCGGCTTTCCGACGGTTACAAAGTCGAAGGTTTCCGATTTGAACAGCGGCAGCAGTACGATAATGGAATTTTCCGATGTTCAGTATAATATCGGCGTAGGTGATATTTTCACAGAGAGATATTTGAGAAAACCGCCTGCTGATGTAAGGAGATAGGCTTTTGAATTTGTTTTGTGGAAAACATTCAGGAACAGTCATTCTGAACAAAGCGAAGCGCAGTGAAGAATCTATTATTAACACAAAAACGAGATTCTTCGTCCGCCTGCGGCGAACTCAGAATGACACCCGTAATAGTTTTCTGCAAGGTGATTTGAATTTTAAAGCGGCTCTGTTATGGATGGTTTTGTTTTCTTCTACGGTGTCCGGCATAGACACCGGCCTGAAAATTTCTGATTCGCCCGTTGAGATGCACGGTTTTTATGAGGCCCGCGCCGGCTATCGTCTGCGGAACGACCGGCACCAGAAGGATATGAGCATAATGGAGAGCAGGCTTCAGCTTGATTTCGCAAGTTATCCTGAATGGGGCGATTTGAAGTTTAAAGGCGATGTGGTTGGTGATTTGGTTTTGGAGAAGTTCGATTTCCAAACGCGGGAGGCCTATATTTTCACTCGTCCGGCGGACAATATCGATTTGACGGTGGGCAGGCAGATATTGACATGGGGCACCGGCGATTTGGTTTTTATTAATGATTTGTTTCCCAAAGACTGGCAGTCATTTTTTATCGGCAGGGACGATGAGTATTTAAAGGCTCCCTCCGATGCCGCGAAAATAAGTTTGTTCAGCGATACGGTGAATTTGGATATTGTTTTTACTCCGCGGTTTAACAGCGATAAATTTATCAGCGGCGAGCGCATTTCGTATTGGAACAGCGGAAATTTGAATATAGAAGGTTCCAACGCAGAAAAGTATGTTGATAAGCCGGACAGGTGGTTCAGGGATTATGAACTTGCCGCTCGTCTGTATAAGAATATAAATAATTATGAATATGCTCTGTATGCCTATCACGGTTTTTGGAAATCTCCGGGCGGCGAAAGAGCCGATGGTCAGGTTACTTTTCCCGACCTGAATGTTTACGGCGCATCAGTTCGTGGTAAAATAGGCAAAGGCATAGGCAATCTGGAAATCGGCTATTACGATTCAGCCGACGACCGCGGCGGAAAAAACGGGTCTGTCAATAATTCTGAAATCCGTTATTTGGCCGGTTATAAGCAGGAGATAGGCAAAGATTTGACATTGGGCCTGCAGTATTATATTGAGCAGATGCTGAATTACGGGGATTATCTCGCAAATCTTCCTTCCGGCCCGGCAAGGGACGAATTTCGTCATTTGATTACGGCCCGACTTACCAAATTGCTGATGAATCAGAATTTGCGTTTGAATTTATTTGCGTATTTTTCGCCGACCGACAAGGATTGTTATATAAGACCGAACATAAATTTCAAGGCTACCGATAATCTTGCTCTTGAAGCCGGCGCCAATATATTCTTCGGCGATTATCCGAACACATTTTTCGGCCAGTTCAGGTATAACAGCAATATCTACACGGCAGTGCGATACAGTTTTTAGCCTGCGGCATTTCCTGTTGAAATCGTACGCATCAAGTCCTGAATAAAATTTTTTCAAAAAAATCTAAAAAAACTGACCTTGACGGGCTGTTTCTGTCGTATATAATCCCTGTTTTATCAATATTGGCAATAAATGGTGGAGACATAAATATGATAAAAATTAAAGAGTTACGAAAAACTTTCGGGCCGATTGTGGCTGTTGACGGTGTGTCATTCGATGTGCAGAAAGGGCAGGTACTCGGTTTTCTCGGCCCCAACGGGGCGGGAAAAAGCACCGTAATGAGAATGCTGGCCTGCTTTTTGACGCCGGATAGCGGAACTGCCGAAGTCTGTGGATACGATATCATCAAAAACCCCATTCAGGTCAGGGAAAATATCGGCTACCTTGCTGAAAATGTGCCTGCTTACAGCGAAATGAGCGTTGGAGCGTTTTTGAATTTTATCTGCGATGTTAGGGGGCTTGAGGGCAAAAAGAGAAAAGAAGCTCTCGATAAGGCAATAGCAATGTGTCATATTCAATCCGTTTATCATCAGACAATCGAGACTCTCTCGAAGGGATACAGAAGAAGAGTCGGGCTGGCGCAGGCTCTTATCCACGACCCGCAGGTTCTTATTCTCGATGAGCCGACCGACGGGCTTGACCCGAATCAGAAACACGAAGTCAGGCAGCTCATCGGCAAAATGACGCAGGATAAGTGTATTGTTATATCAACGCATATTCTTGAAGAGGTCGAGGCAATTTGCAGCAGGGCTGTTGTTATCGCCAAGGGCAAAATTCTCGCCGATTCGACGCCTGGTGAACTCAAGAGTAAATATAACTGTTCGCTGGATGAAGTATTCAGAAAGATAACCACAAGCAAAGTAGCGTAAAACAGAACATAGAACTCAGAAGACAGTAGATATGGAGTGAAATAATGAGAGGTTTTTGGGCGGTTTTTAGAAGAGAGTTCAAATCGTATTTCACAACGCCTCTGGCGTATGTGTTTTTGGTCGTGTTCCTGTTCTTTTCCGGATACCTTACATTCAAGGCCGGATTCTTTGAGGCTCGTCAGGCGGATATGACGGCGTTCTTTATGAATATGCCGTTAATGTTTGTATTTCTCGTCCCGGCCGCGGCGATGAGGCTCTGGGCAGAAGAACGGAAAACCGGCTCAATCGAATTACTGTTTACGCTGCCAATTACGGTCGCTCAGGCGGTTCTCGGGAAATTTTTCGCGGCCTGGGTTTTTATCATTGTCGCAATGGCTATGACCTTCCCGATGCTTATTACGGTCAGCTACCTCGGTAATCCCGATAAGGGGCTTATTTTTGCCGGCTATCTGGCAAGTATTCTTATGGCCGGCGGTTTTCTTGCCGTCGGATGTTTCTTCTCGGCGATGAGCAGGAATCAGGTCATAAGTTTTGTCCTGTCCGTAGTAGCCTGCGGAGTGCTGGTTTTCGCGGGTATGCCGACGACGATGAATTATCTTTCGACATTTTTGCCGATGGGACTTGTGCAGGCGATAAGCACAATGAGTTTTCAGGGACATTTTGATTCGATGCAGAGAGGGGTTCTCGAATTTAAGGACATCAGCTATTTTGTTATTCTCATTGCCGGCTGGATTACCGCCGGCGGCGTGATTCTCGATGAAAGGAAGGCGAACTGATGAAAACGATATTCAGACAGGTCGCAGCGGTTGTTTTTGTTCTTACGATTACTTTCAGTCTTATCAGTATTTGCCAGAAACTCGGCAAAAGCATAAAGGCCGATATTACCCAGCAGAAGCTTTATACTCTTTGCGACGGGACCAGGGCGATTATCGGAAAGCTCAATCAGCCGATTAAGATGAGACTTTATTACGCAAAAACCGCGGCGATGAAGGCTCCGGACAATATCAAATACTTTGATAATTATTATGAGTTCGTAAAATCACTGCTTGAAGAATATGTCGCTGCTTCAAACGGTATGATTGAGCTGGAAGTTATAGACCCGCGCCCGTATTCGGATGATGAAGTTGCGGCAATAAGATACGGCATTAAAAGGTTTCCGATTACGAACGAAGAGGGGTTTTTCTTTGGTCTGGTAATCCAGACGCAGTTCGGAGTGGAAAAGACGATACCGGTTTTTTCGCCGAACCGGCAGAATTTTGTTGAATATGATATAAGTTATCTTATTGACACAGCCATTAGGCGGCAGAAAAAACGCATCGGCATATTGAGCGGCCTCGATGTGGCCGGCGACGATGTTACGCCCTATATGGCCCGAATGATGCAGATGCAGGGTCAGAAGCCCAAACAGCCGTGGGCGTTCGTTCAGCAGCTCAAGGAACAGTACGAGGTAGTCTCCATTCCGACGGATGTAAATAAAATCGAAGGTGTCGATATTCTGCTTATCGTTCATCCGAAGGATTTTTCAGACCCGACCCTTTTCGCCATCGACCAGTATGTCGTTAGGAGCGGCAGAACGATTGTCTGTGTTGATCCGTACTGTGTTTCGGATGTGCCCCCGCAGCAGATGATGCAGATGCAGATAGAGCACAATCCGAGTTCCGAGATGAACAAACTGCTTGTCAACTGGGGATTGGAAATGCCGAAAGACACCTTTGCCGGCGACAGAACTCTGGCGGCAGAGGCGGCATTAAGAGAAGGCCAGAGGCCGCAGAAGATTATCGGTTTTCTGGATTTGAACGCCGACTGCTTTAACCGCGACAATGTCGTAACGGCCCAGCTTAATCAGGTCAGATTGCTTTTCGGCGGAGTGCTCCGGGAGACGATGCTCAGTGAAAAGGAAATCAAAGACAGAAATATTCAAAGAACTCCGCTTGTTATGACTACCGCCAGGGGAAATAGCTGGACAGTAAGCAACCAGTTTGAGCTTATGATGCCCGACCCGGCAGGGCTTTGGCAGAAATTTACAGAGGGAACCAAACCTGTTAATGTTGCTTATCTTACTACCGGAAGATTTAAAAGTGCGTTTCCTGCAGGTATTGATATACAGGTTCCGGCTCCGAAAAGCGACGACCCCAATGCGCCAAAGACGGTTGCAAAACACATCCCGGCTCTGCCGGAAGCGAAAGATAACTGTGCGGTTATCGTTTTCGCTGATGTTGATTTTATGAGCAACATACTGGCGTACAGGGAGACTTTTTTCGGTACTATGGTCGTCGGCGATAACGGTGCGATGCTGATGAATGCCATAGACGACCTGGGCGGCTCAAGTGAACTGATTTCCATCCGGTCCAGGGGAAATTTCAAAAGGCCTTTCAAGGCTGTGGACGAAATTGAAGCCAAAGCGGATGCTCAAACCGCTGAGGAAGAAAGCGGGATAAACGCCGAAATTGCCGGATTTGAAAACGAATTGCAAAATGTTCTTGGTTCAGCTAAAAAAGGCGAAGAGGAAATTATCGGCAGCGCAATTCTGCAAAAGAAAAAAGAACTTGAGCTGAAAATTATCGAAGCCAAAAAACGGCTCAGACAGGTAAAGGTTCAGAAAAGAGAACGGATTGAACAACTGGGCAACAGCTTCAGAAATTTTAATATGCTCACGGCGCCGGCGGTAAGCCTTGTTATTGCCATTATTCTCGGTGTTCACAGGAACCTAAGGAAAAGAAAATATATCAGTCACGCTTCTGACGCGTAAAATCAATAGTCAATAGTCAATAGGCAATAGGCAGTAGGCAATAGTCATATAGATTCGGAGTTTTACAAATGAGTGATAAGAAACTTTCATTTTTGGGTATAACAGCGGTTATTTCAGTTGTCCTTGCCGTTTTCGTCGGGCAATATGCAGACAGGAAAAAACCTGCCCCGGCAGGGCAGGGCGAACTTATTCAGGGACTTGACCCTGCGACAGTAGCTGAGATAACGATTAAAACCGACAGCGATTTGGTGAAACTGAAAAGAGTAGAGGGTGGATTTGCTCTGGTCAATAAGTATATGTATCCGGCTGCGAACACGGCAATAAACGATCTTTTAGCCGCCTGTCTCGATATTAAAACTGTCGAGCTTTATACCAAAGACAGTGCCAATCACAAAGACCTCAGCGTCGCTGAAGAAAACGCCAAAAGCATCGTTAAATTTCTCGATTCAAATGGCGCCGCTATTACCGGCCTGGTCATAGGCAACAGCAAGGATAATGGAATGTGCTATGCAAGGCTCCTCGGCAGCGACGATGTTTATTTAGTCGATAACGCTCCGTGGATAAAGCCGTCGCCTATGGAATATATCGAGGCGGAACTTCTTTCCGTAAAAAAAGAAGAGATTTCTTCGGTAAAGATAACTCTGCCGAACGAGAAATATGAAATTATTGCCGAACCCAACAGCGGAAAAGTCGTTCTTAATGATATTCCAGCCGGCAAAAAGCAAAAGGACAACGGCTGCAGCTCAGCATTTTATTCGTTGACGAGTCTTTATGTCGACGATGTCAACGCCGCTGCGGATATGACTGATTTAAATTTCGATGTGCAGTATACCTGTCTGCTGAACGATTCAAGCCTTTATACTATTTGGCTGGCACAGAAAGATTCCAAAACATATATAAAATGCCAGGCTGAATTCACCGATAAAACTCCGGTTCAAAAGGAGCAGAGCGTAGAGAGTCAGGAAGAACTGAAAAAGAAAGAGGCTAAACTGCTGGCAAAAGAAAAGGTAGTGAATTTCAACAATACCTGCACCGGCTGGATTTATCGCATTCCTGAATACAAGGCCAGGAGTATGACAAGGCCGAAAGCTGAACTTATTGAAGACATCGAGTCGGCAAAACCACAAGAGGCTCCGGAAAAAGCGGGGGAAAGCGGTATAAAAGCCTTCCGCTAATTTTGTCTTAAAGACAGCCTACATTCTTTCTTCGGCAGGAGGAGCTTTTTTAGGAACAGGTTTTTCCGCAGGCCCCTGTGGCGGTACTTTCGTACAAACTGGCGGCAGGGGGTCAAGGCCCATAGCCTTTTCTATTCGCTCAAGACGCGCATCTATACGGGCAATATCCGTCTGAATTTCAAGCAGCTTTTCGAATATTTTTTCGTTGTCTGACTCTATGTTTTTGAAATTACTTTCAGAAATATCCATATACCTGTCCATCACTTTTTCATACGCGTCAATTGCCCTGGCTGCGTCGGACTGGTATTGCGGTATTGATATTTCAGGTTTTACATCGTAAGTCTGGCTGCCGTTGAGTGAGCCGGCAAACCAAATCAGAACCCCGATAAAAACAACAAATAAAACTCCAGCTCCATAGGATTTTATTTTTTCTGCCATAACCCAATCTCCAATATTTTGTTTGCGCGATTTCTTATAATATTATCGGTTATCATGCGGCAAATAGTTAAGGATGTCGTTAAATTTTGGCAAAATCAGCCGTTTAGAGCGGTTTTCAGGTCAGTATAGCGGTATTGTAGAGAGTATTTATCGCAGAGTTTTTTGAATTTTTCTACTGCCTGTTCGCTAAGTTTGCTCAATAATTCGCCGTCGGTTTTGCAGAAAAATATTCGACAGCCCGCGAAGCGAAATTCCCTTGCGGTGCATTTGCCTTTTTCCATATACGGGCAAACATCGGTCGTCATCTGCTTTAGGTTCTTGAGATTGGTTTTAAAGTAGAGCACCTCGGGCGTGGTTATATAGAGTCTGTGGCCGAAAGATTTAAAATCGCAGCATCTTCCGCAGGCCGAGCACTCGCCGCCGATTTTATTGATACTTGCATCGAGCCAGTCATAAATTTGCTCGACCTCATCACAAATCAGAAGTGTTTGGCTGTTCATCCCGCACCTTTTGTTATTCTAAGCGAAGCGAAGAATCTATTTTTTAAAATAGCCATAGAAAACACAGAAGAATATGTTTTAACAGTGTAAATCCGTGTTAATCCGTGTCTAAAGAAACAAGCGTTAATCCGTGTCTTTTTCATTATGTTGGAAACTGTTATAAGGTGCGGGAATCATCCCACCATTTTTTCTGTTTTTTTAATTTCTGAATTTCCTCGAACAAATACAATTTTCCCTTATTTATCCCCGGACACCGCACCGCCGCGGTGTTCCATTCGTATTCGCTGGCTAAATTACTCGGCCAGAATGGCCAGGTCCGACATTGGTTCGGGCGGAAGTTATAGACTGCGCAACCCTTGGCTCCTTTTGACCCTGAAAGAAAAATGCAGTCTTTTGTTTGAGGATTTTCTTTTATAGAAAAGCGAAGACCGACTCGCCTCAGATACTTTTTGCGCAATTCGTCGCTGCTGATTCCCAAATGAACAGCAAGCATATTGATTTCATTTTTAGTTATCCAGATGAAACCCTCTTCCGGCCCGCTGCAGCAGTCGCCGCAGCCCTGACAGGCAAAGTGAAGACCGCCGATGTACCAGGGCGTATTCATTGCTTAGATTTGTTCTTTTAGCCAGTTTGCTACTGAATTTACAAACTCAGTTCCGCTTTTCAGCAGTGCATCCGCCTCGTCCGGCTCGATTACAAAAGTGTATCCATAATCGCCGGCCTGCCGTTTTTCAAAAGCCCTGTTGAGTTCTCTGCCGAAGCTTTTTTCGAATATGCCGGTTTTTATGAAATGTTCGCCAAAGGCTGAAATTACTCCTTTGTGCGACGAGAAGGAAAGCCCCTTTGTCAGAAGTGCAGCTTCGGCACAAAAGAACATCGCATAATAAATTCTTGAAACAGCGGATTCACGGTCGCCATCGTTAATAAGCAGTCTTGCGCTTTTAATATAGCGATTTGCTTTTTCGATAAGCAGCAGTATTTCGCTCATGCCGCAACTCCTTCTTTGCGTATGTTCAGTATCAAAGGACTGTTGACAGTAGCGTAGTCCTTTTTTGATACCGGATACACGGAAAGCAACACGCCATATTTAAGATTTATGTCAGTAATTATATCAATCATCCGGTCTATTTCACGGCCCGCAATAACATTGCCTTCAAGCACAATCGCCAGGTCAATATCCGAATCCTCGGTAGCTTTCCCCCTTGCCCAGGAGCCGTAGAGAATAATACTATTAAGCTTTTTTTCGTATAGCTTTGAGACCTCTTGTTTAAATTCTTTAAGTATTAGCTTTATGTCCATAGCGTGGATTATAGCATATTTTTGTGCGAGAAAACACGAATTTTATAAATTCCACTTCAGCACCGCACCGGTATCCGCGCTTGTCGCCATCGAGGCGTATTTAGCCAGATAACCCTTTGTAATTCTCGGAGCCGGTTTTTTCCACTCTGCTTTTCGCTTTACAAGTTCGTCGTCCGAGAGTTTGATATTGATTTTCTTTGCCGGAATATCGACTTCGACTATATCGCCGTTTTTCAATAAGCCAATCGGCCCGCCTACTGCCGCTTCGGGGCTTACATGGCCGATGCACGCGCCGCGAGTTCCTCCGCTGAATCTTCCGTCTGTTATCAATGCCACAGATTCGCCCAAGCCTGCGCCCATTATATAACTGGTCGGAGAGAGCATCTCTTGCATACCGGGGCCGCCTTTCGGGCCTTCGTTGCGGATAATCACGACATCGTTTGCCTTGACTTTTCCCGCCAGAATACCGTCGCAGGCGTCTTCCTGACTTTCGAAAATCACGGCAGGGCCGGTATGTTTGAGCATCTTTTCAGATACGCCCGCCGATTTTACAACGCATCCGTCCGGGGCGAGATTGCCCCTGAGGATTGCCAGACCGCCGGCCTTTGAATATGCGTTTTCGAGTGTATGGATGCAATCGGTGTTTTTGATTTTTGCGTTTTTGATGTTTTCGCCGATAGTTTTTCCGGTAACGGTCTGGCAGTCGAGATTAAGCAGACCTTTGAGTTTGCTGATTTCATTCATTATCGCGCTTATTCCACCCGCGGCGTCAACATCTTCCATATGCCAGCCGCTTGAAGGCGATACCTTGCCGATGTTCGGACATTTCTGACTGACGGCGTTAATGTTTTCGAGGTCATATTTGATTTCGGCCTCGTTCGCAATCGCCAAAGCGTGCAGAACGGTATTTGTCGAACCGCCCATCGCCATATCGAGAGCAAAAGCGTTGTCCAGAGATTTGGGAGTTATGATGTCCAGCGGCTTTAAATCTTTTTCGATAAGTTTTATTATCTGTGCGCCCGCCTCGGCATATAATTCATCTCTTTTGGGGTTTGCGGCAAGGACTGTGCCGTTGCCCGGCAGAGCCATTCCAATTGCCTCGCAAAGACAGTTCATACTGTTTGCGGTAAACATTCCCGAACAGCTTCCTTGTGTCGGACAACCCGTACATTCGAGTTCGCCCAGTCTTTGTTCGTCGATTTTGCCGGCTTTAAATGCCGCGACGCCTTCGAATATACTGATTAAATCGACGGCTTTTCCCTTTGAGTCTTTGCCGGCAGCCATCGGCCCGCCCGATACGAAAATCGTCGGGATATTGACGCGAACCGCGGCCATTAACATTCCGGGTATAATTTTATCGCAATTTGGTATGCAGACAAGGCCGTCGAAACAGTGAGCCATCAGCATCGATTCGACGGAATCTGCGATTATTTCGCGTGAAGCGAGTGAATATTTCATTCCGGTATGCCCCATCGCGATACCGTCACAAATGGCAATGGTATTGAATTCAAATGGCACCCCGCCTGCTTTGCGGACAGCCTGTTTGACCTTTTCGGCGACCTTGTTCAGATGGACATGGCCCGGCACCACTTCGCAGAAACTGTTGGCAATCGCAACAAACGGCTTTTTCATATCCTCATCCTTCAGGCCGCAAGCCCGCAGAAGTCCGCGGTGGGGGGCCTTGGTGAAACCGGCTTTTACCATATCACTTCTCATTGGGTATTCTCCTAAGTAACCTTCAATTAAGAAATGACGGATTATAAGGCAACAGATTGGTAAAATAAAATGTAAAAACACAAAAAGCGGGGTTTGGTATAAAAAAAATTGCCCCGTGAAATTTTATTGTTATAATTACGACCTTGTTAATAATGGATTAAATATCGTGATTAAATGGTTTTAGGAGTGAACAATGAATAGTCAAAAAGTAATCGCCATCGTAATTTTGGGAGTAATTTTGTCTGTTTTGGCAGGCTGTGTGCAGAATGCGGAAATGAAGCTTAATCTTTCGCCGCAGAGCCAGACAACTTACAGGGTAATTACGGAAACAGGAAAGGACTATGCGTTTGTACAGCCTTCAATAGACAAAACAAAGAAACAGCACTCGGGCAGTCGTGTCGAAATGGTTTTTACTCAGAAAATCGAAGCCGTCAATGCCAAAGGCGATGCGACAGCAGATATTACGATTAAGGAGCTTAAATATCAGTCTGGAAGCGCAAAAGAGGAAGCTTTTGCCTTTGACAGTACTACCGAAAGCGGCAAGGACAGTCCGCTTTCAGCTCTTATCGGTCGGAGCTACAAAATAAAAATAAGTCCCGACGGCCAGGTTGAGCCGCTCGATGTTCAGGCTGTTCGAAGTACAATCAAAGCTGGAAGCCCTGCCGGGAAAATTGCCGACAAATTATTCAGTAACAGCGAAATCAAAACACGCCATCAGGTTCTTGCACTTGTCGATGCCGGCAAATCGATTAAAAACAAAGGCGACAAATGGATATCTATTGCTTCCGCTTCAGAGGGAATGTTGATTCCGAAGTCATTTGAAAAGGTTTATACCGTTGACGGTGTCAAGACACAGGGCAGCGACAAAATTGCTACTGTCAGTATGCTGGCACTGCCCAGTTCCAAACGCGCCGAAGATATGCCCAAAGAAGAACCTCAAGTATCCTTTTTCTCCAAGATGTTTGATGAGAAAAGCAATTATACCGGCCAAATGGTCATCAATTTGACCAATGGGCAAATCATCAGCTACCAGGAGATTTTAAAGGCCGAATGGTTTGCCGCCGAGTCGCCCGAAGAGCAAAAAACCGACAAAGGCCCGGACAATCTAACTATGGGATTTATGAGCCTGTACAGCATAGAAAAAGTTGACTAATTTAAACAAGGATGAAAAATGCTAAGGACAGCAAAAAAAACGATAGTATTCTGCCTTCTGTTTTCTGTGTTCTGCCTTCTCTTTTGCGGTTGTCAGGAGGGACAGAAATCCGATTCAAGGGGTTCGGGGTCGAACTTGCTGCTGAGTGTTGATTTTAAGCCGGACAGTTCGCTGGCATACAAAATTGTTTCTGAGAGGCAAATATCGCTGGACCTCGATCCGTCAGGAAAAGGCTCCAGAGGCGGTAAAAATTCCGATAGCGTTCAGAATATAACCGAGAAGCTCGAAATGGGGATGGTTTATAAACCCGTTAAAATCGACCCTTACGGCTATTCTGAAATCCAGGCGCGATGTGTAGATGCCAGGGTTAGACGCTCATCGGGCCGGTTGGGAGGGCAGAATAAAAAAGACGCCGTCGAATTTGTTGTCGACAAAACCTTTACATTGAAAATTACACCGACCGGAAAAGTTGTTGATTATTCGAGCCTTGAGATGCTGATTAAGGAACTTGGCGAAAAATCATTCAGTAACGCGGCAAATACCAGAGTCAAAGACCCTGATATGATAATGGATTTTATCGCGACGCAATGGAATATTTGGGAATCAGTCGCCAGTATTAAAAACCCGGCCAAGGGGATTAAGAAGGGACAGAAGTGGAATTCAAAATTACTGGCACCGATGCCGTTCGTGGCGAAAATCGGCAGAGATGTGGAATATCGGCTCAAGGACTTCAACGGCAGTACCGCTGAGCTTGTCAGCAGCTACAAGCTCAGCAGTTCGCCGCCTGATACGCCGATGCCCTATACAGGTTCGTTTCAGATGAGAGGAACATTTGGTTTTCTGCGAGGCTATCAGGTTTTGTCAATCGAAGGGGACGGTTCGCAGATTTTTGATGTTGAAAAAGGGTTGATTAAAACCGATACCCAGCGATATCAGGCGAAGGTTAAGGCTTCGATATTTGGACTTGGCAGCGATTCAATCGAGCCGAATATAATAATCAATCAGACCATTACAATGACGCTTGCAGAATAATTTTACTTTGCCGGAGAGGCAATTGAGTATGGAAAACCTTTGGGCGCCGTGGCGCATCGGCTATGTGCAGAACCTTGGCGAAAAGCGGGAATGCTTTATATGTCATAATGTCAATAACCCCCGGCAGGACGAGGAAAATTTCGTAATTAAGCGGACGGCAAACTGTCTTGTGATACTCAATAAATACCCCTACAACAACGGCCATCTGCTTATAGCTCCGCAAAAACATGCCGCAGAATTTGACGAGCTGGATGATACTGTTTTGCTTGAGATTACGAAACTTATTATTGAGTGTCAAAAAATGCTGACCGCCGCGATAAAGCCGCACGGCTTTAATGTCGGAATGAATTTCGGCAGATGCGCAGGAGCGGGCCTGCCCGGCCATCTTCATATTCATATTGTTCCAAGGTGGGATGGCGACATCAATTTTATGGCCGTTTGCGCAGATACCAAGGTCATTAGCCAGAGCCTCAAAGAACTCTACACGAAATTGAAGATTGAAAAATAGCTCAAAACTGCGAAGGGTTAATCCTGAATAACGATCACCGGTGAGGCGAAGTGTTATTTTGCAATCAATTTGTATTTCTCCGGCTGTTCGATAATACTGATGGAAAGGTCAACATCGAGCTTCGGCCAGTGGAGGTGTGTTCCGTGCCAGAGCTCTATTTTTGTTATCTGGCCGATACTGGCGTCTTTAAACCATGGAAATTTTTCAAAAGGCAGAAAATATTCTTTGCCTTTCATAAAAAGCCAAAAACCAAACTCTGAAATATTTGTAATTTCAGGCTTCAAAGTGTTTTTGCCATTTTTTTGCGATTTCATTTTTATGTTTCTCAACCATTTTCTGCAGCTTGTTTAACTGCGTTTTTGAAAAACCGCTGTAAGCGCATAACGCCACAATTGGTTCTATCCAGAATTTTGCCTCGCCGTTAGGCGAGACAACATGTACATGCATTCGCTCTTCTTCCCTTGAGAAGAAATAAAATCTGTAATTACCTATGCGAAAAGCAGTCGGACTCATAGTGTTAGTATAGAA
>JAQTQF010000181.1 GCA_028712345.1 Phycisphaerae bacterium
AACATCCCGCAATCCGGGCTACGCCGCTATACTCACAGACGCAAAACTCAGCGACGAGCAAAGAAAACAGATTCTCAAAATTTACGGTATCGGCATAGAAAGCAGATGGAAAAGATTTTATCCGCTGGGCTCTGTCGGGGCACATGTTATAGGTTTCATCGGAACAGAAGGACAGGGACTGGCGGGACTAGAGTTAAAATACGACAAGGTATTGAGCGGTTTGTCGGGTAAAAGCACTTTCTTTTCCGATGCCGCCAGAAGACCGGTACGGCTTGGACAATGCGAATCCTTCGCTCAGGACGGTTCGGACATTATACTTACCATCGACGCAACGATTCAGGAGTTCACTTATTCTGCCCTTATGAAACAGTTTAAGGCTTTCCAGGCAGAATCCGCCGTCGCGATGGTAATGGACCCTTACACCGGCGCGGTGCTTTCGATGGTTTCTCTACCGGATTTCGACCCTGCAAATATCAGCGATGCAAATAAAAATCAGCTCGGCAATCACATACTAAGCGACCCTTACGAGCCGGGCAGTATCTTCAAGCCCGTCATCGCCGCATGGGCAATTGAAACAGGCTCGATAGACAAAGATGAAACCATTTTCTGCGAGAACGGCAACTACCACGGCAAAGGCTTCGGCTCAATAGGAGAATACAGGGCCGGCGGTTATGGCAATCTGACTATCAGCGGCATTATCTCCCATTCGAGCAATATTGGTATGGCGAAAATCGGACAGAAAATGGGGCCGGAAAAATTATACGAGGGAATGAAATTCTTCGGCTTCGGCAGAAAAACCGGTATAGACCTGCCTGGCGAAGAAGCCGGCATTGTCTGGCCGCCGGATAAGTGGACAGGATATAGCGTCGCAAGAGTGCCCTTCGGTCACGAAGTCGCCGTAACCGCTATGCAAATGGCCTGCGCCTTCTGCACACTTGCCAATAACGGCAAAATAATAAAACCTCATCTTGCTAAAGCAATTGTTTCCGAAGCAGGAGAAAAAATAGAACTGAAAGAACCAGGCCGGACCGGCGGATTTGTTATAAGCGAAAAAACATCGCAATGGATGGTGAGAAAAGCGATGGTCGAAGTCGTAACCGACGGTACGGGAAAAAAAGCAGCATCAAAAAGATGGCAGGTCTGGGGAAAAACCGGAACTGCAAACATCGCAGGTAAAAATATCAGAGGATACGATGAAGAAAATTATGTCGCTTCCTTTATAGGAGGAGCCCCCGCACAAAAGCCCGCCGTTGTAGTGCTTGTATCTGTTAGAAAGCCGGACAAAAGTCTCGGCAAAGGTTATACCGGCGGAACAATCGCCGCCCCAGTCGCGAAAGAAATTCTCGAAAATACGCTTACCTATTTGAAAATTGAAGAAATTAAGAATGAAAATGCTTTGTAGAAAACCGCCGCCGATGTCATTCTGAGTTCGCCGCAGGCGGACGAAGAATCTCGTTTTGACGCTAATAAGAGATTTTTCACTGCGCTTCGCTTCGTTCAGAATGACGAGTTTTATATGTTTTCTGCAGAGCAGAATGAACATTGAAGATTGCTGAAACAATTCTGTCAGAATGTAAATCTTCAATTTACTTCAGATACCCAAGCTCATAGCAGAATCCGATTAAGTCTCTTGCAATCGGACCCGCGTCGCTTCCGCCGTGCTGGCCGCCCTCGATAAGAACCGCAAAAGCTATCGTCTTGCCTTCGGAGTTTTTCGCAAAACCGGCAAACCACGCGTTATACGGCTTTTCCGTCGAGCCGGTCTTGCCGAATACCTTGATACCCTTTTCGTCAAATCCGCTATTGGCAAACTGATTATATCCTGTGCCGCCCTGTTCACTGACAACCGCGCGCATACCATCAAAAATCGTAGCAATTGTATCGGTGCCCAAATCTAATTTCTGGCCGTAGTCGACAGGGTCTGTTTCAATAATCCTTGCTCTTTTGAAAACCCCTTCTCTGGCAAGCGCGGCAAAAGCGTTTGCAACCTGCAAAGCCGTTGCGCGGAGATTGCCCTGACCAATTCCGAAAAATCTTCTCTCGGCAGGATCAATCGGAGGCCTGTCATACAAAGAAACATCATCGTCGCTAATCGTATTGCTTGAAATAATTCCTGCCGTCTGACTAAAACTACGGACGGCTATGCTGGGATCTGCATTTAATATGTTTTTATCAGTTATCAAAAGTGCAGTCCTGCCGAAACCGAAATTATAAAGCCACCCCTGAAGATTCTGAGGCGGTATTCTTGTCGCAAGTCGCGAAAAGTAAATATTACAGCTTCCTCTTATGGCATTGCGCGCTTTGTTGCCGCCTTCGTATGCCCACGGCTCGTCATGTCCATAGCCGTAAGTCCTCTCAATCCAGCATCTCGGCCAGCCCTTCGGCGGAGGCGCCGACGGACACGATATAACTTCACCCGGAGTAATTCTCTGCTCGGCAAGACCGGCGGCAAGAATTATAGGCTTTGCACTCGAGCCGGGCGGATAGTGTTTATTTATAACCCTGTCCAGCGTCGGCTTGTTTTTATCAGCCAGCAATTTGGAATAATCATATCTGGCCCTGTTCAAATCAAAATCGGGTAACGAAACATACGCAAGTATATCAGTTGAATTTACATCTATAACCGCAATCGCAGCAGGTTGACCGAACTGGGGGTTAAGATTTTTGTTATCGAGCCAGTTTTCTATTTTTCCCTGCAGGTCAATATCAATTGTAAGTTTTACATCACCGCCGTAAACTGTTTCAGTTTTTCTCACCACCTCATTGTCGATGTTATAAACAATTCTGCCGCGTCTGCCGCGAAGAAAAGATTCGCACACATACTCAACCCCGCTGACACCGGTAACATCGCCGTTCATATACCGTTCAGACCAGTCGCCTGCCAAATCTCCGCTTTCCTCTTCGATAAAATTGTCATTGTCTGCCGGCCCGGCAGGCCTAACCCACCCAATGAGCTGTGAAGCCAGGTTTTGATAAGGATAAACTCGTTCGGCCATCGGCTGAATTTCCACGCCCGGCGTATCAAGGAATTTAAGCTGAGCGGCAAGAACTTCATCGTCATCGTCTAATTGGAAAAGTTCCTGACTCTGATGCATCTCGGCAATATCCACCTGAGACGCAAGAACAAGCCTGTTCCTTTCATCGGGCACAGCCGTTTCAAATTTCTCCCTCGGACATTTCCGCTTCCACGCAAGATAAAGACGCAACTGCCATATGGGGTCGTTTATCTGCTCATTGATTTGCGTTTTAACCTGCTCAAAAGTTTGGTTTCTAAACTGAGCGCACCTAAAAATGATTTGGTTTAAACTATTAAAATCCTCGGCATATTTGGCACGGATTTTTTCGCCGACAGTTTCAGCGTCCATCTCGCCAATATTGCGAAGAATCTGCACCTGCCAGAATCTTTCATCAGCAAGGCGAGTATATTTATAATCTATGCATAAAGCAAACCTGGCTTCGTCAGCCGCAAGAACTTTCCCGTTTCTGTCGAGAATTTTGCCCCGAAGAGCAGGCAGAACCTTACTGGCTCCGGTACGAATTTTTTCGAGCTGACTTTGCCATGCCGAATAACTATAAAGCTGAATATAGCCCAGCCGGACAATACAAACGACCGTAAAAAGAACACATAGAAATGCAAATATTTTCAGTCTTCGGTTATACATAGGAAGAATTCAAAATCTATCTGTCCCGCCAAAGGCGGCCCCTTAATTTTATATTTTTTATCTTTTATTTTTTATCTTCTTACTGCCGCCCGCTTGTTCTTGCCCCGAAACGAAAAACACCAACCCCAATCCATTTGCCGATGGTTACCACGGGCCATTTTATCATAAACCACAGTATAGCCGAATACACCGAAACCGCAAAGATTTCAAATACACCCGCTTTTGACAGGCCGGATGCTTTTAAATCCATGAGCAGCATAGCCGCCGACTCAGCCAAAATGCCTGTTATGAAAATTGTCAACGCCTGCTGATTTGTCTTTTTTAGAAGGATTATTTTTCGGATATGAGCAAGGGCTGTGCCGATAAGACCATAACTGATAATGTGCGGACCCATTACCATCCCGGCAATATCAGCGGCAAAACCTATCGCAAAGGAAGTTATTACCGCATCATAACTATCACCGTTAATTGCGAAATAGACCAGCAGTATCAGAAAAATGTCCGGCCTTATCTGCATACTCGTCAGCGACAAAAGATTCATCACGGCACTGGATTGCAGAATCGCTACTATAA
>JAQTQF010000182.1 GCA_028712345.1 Phycisphaerae bacterium
AATGGATAGGACGCCTTGAGGCCCTTAGCATTCCTTTTGATTTCGTGACCCCTCAGAAGTGGAAAAAGGCCATGTTCGACAGTATGCCAAAGGGGGACGTAAAGGAGATGAGCCGCAATAGGGCCCTGCGTTTGTTTCCTGAAATGGCTGGAGCACTCAAGCGCAAAAAGGACCATAACCGGGCTGAGGCATTGCTGCTTGCTGAGTATGCCAGGAAAACAGATCAATGATAAAATCATGCGCTAAGTGTTTATCCCGCCCGCCAGTCTGGTTTTCAATCCACAATGGCCGCATAGTTTACGCCTGCCGGTGACACTGGCCTGACATGGTGGTGGATTGGATGAGGATAGCTAAATTAAAGGAGATCAAATGAACGCAATTGGAAGCCTCAAAGAAGAATGGAATATCTACAAGCGCAATCGGTTTCAGCGCCATTTAGTGAAAAATGGCTGGGAAGCGGTGAAACATTTTAAACATTCCACCCTGTTCCAAAAGGGCACAATGCAGATTGAGGTTGACGCCTGGGGAGCTTTTCTGTTCGAGTTCAAGGCGATCAATGGCGGCTCTTGGTTGCGGACCCACGGCATAGACGATGGCAGGATTGACGATATATTTTCCATTGGTCACAACTCAAACATCTTGCCCTTCAAGGATGGCCGGAAGGTAAAACGGCTTGACCTATCAGCGGCGGCATGGGTGCGATGAGAGGAAATGAAAGGGAATTATATACTTGACTCACGAAAATAAATGGTTATAATATAGTCATGAATGACAAAATCACCATTTCCACTTTTCAGCTTTTCGAGATGTTCCCGGATCAAGAATCCGCCCGAAAGTATCTTGAGTCCCGGCTGTGGCCCAAAGGCGTGAAGTGTCCTCATTGCGGAGAAATGAAGCGTATCCATGCCTTGAAAGGCGGATTTTACCGCTGCAATGCCTGCATTAAGGATTTCACGGTGCGTACCGGAACCATCTTTGAGCGGTCGCATATTCCGCTTCAAAAATGGCTCTATGCCATGTACCTGCTGGTGACGGCCCGCAAAGGTATTTCCTCTTTGCAGCTTTCCAAGGAGATAGGCATTACCCAAAAGTCGGCCTGGTTCATGTTGCATCGGCTTCGTGAAGCCTGTGGCGATGATCTGGCGGAACTTCGGGGAATCATCGAGGTTGATGAAACCTACATCGGAGGCAAGGAAACCGCCAAGCATCAGAAAAAGAAGTTGCTTGCGGGTCGTGGCTCCGTCGACAAGGTCGGGGTTGTCGGGCTTCGGGAACGGGGCGGTAATACAATCGCCAAACCATTTATCAGCCCGGATAAAGCGACGCTGCACGGCGCAATCCTTGACCATGTGGCCCTGGGCTCTATGATTCATACCGATGATGCCCCGGTTTATTCCGGCTTGGACGGTCTTCTCTACCGGCATAAGTCGGTAAACCATAGTGCCGGGGAATACGTGAAGGATGGCGTGACCACCAATAGCATCGACAGCGTGTGGGCAGTCCTCAAGAGGGGCCTGCATGGGGTTTATCATCATGCGAGCCCTAAGCATCTTCACCGCTATGTCGATGAATTTACATTCCGGCTGAATGATGGGAATTGTAAAAGACATACGTTACTCCGGCTTGAAAGTTTTGTTGATGCTATTGCCGGTAAACGCTTGACTTATTCCAGGCTGATTTCTTAGGAGGACACGATGATTCCTATAAGTAGTAATTCTTTTGATGGATTTTATACTTGCCCTTACTGCGGCAAAAAAATGCCGGACTGCTACAAAACTAAGTGGTGCAAAACCAGCCATCCTTACAAACCCCGAGTTGATCCGTGGTTTAATGGAGCAGCTAAAGCTAATTTTTATAAGCATGTAAGGGCCTGCCAAAATGCCGAAACCTCCAAAAATCCTTAATCGTATTGTTGACAAGGTGCTGGCCTATAAGCCGAAAAAGGAAAAGAAAGATGCCAAGAACAGAGAAACACCCCCATTATGTAAGCAAGACAAGGGTTGATCATAAATGTTGCCTCTGTAATGGAACTATCCCCAAAGGCTCCCGTCAGGTCCGTTATAAAAATACTCTTGCCGGTAAGATTTGGTATCATCCCGATCATGATGATTGTACGCCATATATAGAAGCTCATTGTGAACGTATGAGGCGAATTAATCACCCTGAATATTATCAATCGTGACTAAAGTATATAATTCCCAAATGAAAATATTGCTTGACTTTTGCTTTACTTTGTGCCTTATATATCAGCCATGGTAGCATCCTCCTTTTCTGTTGGGTTAGGTAGCATCGGGGCACCTGCGGCGAGTCGTTCAACGTCTTGGCGGTCGGTGCCCCAATTTAGCCGTACGGAGCTTAGCAGGGAAGCTTTAGGGACCCCATGTGTCTCGGCCCATACTGCCTGTGGTAGTGCACGACCTGGTATGGGGATTATAAAAATGGCGATTGTATACTAAGCAAATACAGCAAAGGTAACTATATAATATGACAGGTGAAATGGATTTTTTAAATTATTTGCCAGTTACCTTCTTTTTGGGCAAGTCCTTTTGCGTCTCAGGCGGAGTGCTCAGCATCTTGCGTAAAACATCGTTTTCGTTTGGCGCTGACTTTTGCTCCTGGGGTGCATCTGGTTTTTTAGGCATAAGGTAGGCTCCTGAAATGAGTACTCATATAGATTATGAAAACAAAGCCAAGTTACTTTTAGCCAAGGTACGAGAAACCTATTTTAATACACTTGGTTACGGTGAATATGGATCACCGGATGCCGATGAAATTATTCTTAAGGCTGTGCTTTCTGAACTTCTGCGATCCGGGCTATCAGGAAGTCGAAAGATCGAGAAAGTGTTGCAATTTTATCAACACCATCCTGAATATCCTGTACAGTAACAACCTCAAAGGAGGTATCTGGTTTTTTATAATCGATGGCTGTCATTTTTCTTCGCATGACACCACGGTTATCACCATCATAAAGGGCATGGATATAAGAATTTCGTATTTTAATAAGATTATATGCTTTCATAAGATGTGTGTCGATCTCATCTCTTAAGGTTTTGTCATAAGTGAATCTATAATTAAGTTTTAAAAGTAGGTTAATTTTACTGCGAATACTATTAAATTCATCAAAAATCAATACAGCTTTATATATATCTGTGGATAGCAATAATTGTAATATATGTATAAGTTTTCTTTCAAACATAGCCCAATGTGCAACTAAACGGCCCAAAGCGGCGCAATGTTCTGGCATTCTATCAATAAAAAGGCGAGTTTTATCTGTCATAAACTGCCTATAAAATGAAGTGAATAATATATGGAAATCATAATAAAAATTCGAATATCAGGTCAGGTTAAAGGACAAAACGTTAGTGCCTTTGGGGATATCTGGGTTCTTGATTTCACAGACGATCTCTTTAGAGAAGGCAAAAGCAGCATCCTTAGATTCCCCTTGGGCGAACAGGGCTGCAATCTCTGGAGCGGTCAACTTGGTTCGTTCGGTTATTATCCCAGAGATTTTAGATTCAGATAAATTTATGCCACTAATGATCTCAGTTAGTTGACTTTTATTCATAGCAGTGTTTGCAGCAAAATTCCAAACAATTCCATGAAATAAGAATGACGAATGAACACAAGTATAACGGGTATCAGCAGCGAGGAAGACTACATTGGCTATTGAATCTATATTGCCAGTATTGTGCATGATAATTTCAACAGGCAAGGAACGGAGAAAGTTATACAATGTTATTCCAGGGTCTATGCCTCCCCCACCAGAAGAAAACAAGCAGTATATGGTATCTGGTTTCTCACGATTTATTATTTCTGAAAGTGCGGCCATTATTGCCTTTACCTTAACATCATTTATTACGTCATAATAATTTATATAAATAATTTTCTTTGCTCGATTAGTCATTTTTAATAATCTCCTTTTTGTAGGATAAAGATTGAAGAAGCCACTGGCCAAACTATCTCAGTTAATTAGGTGTAGAACGCTTGTGCTCTTTCACCTTTACCTCTTTCCCGTTTACTATACGGGTATGAGGCGGAACCGAAACAATCTTCTTCCCTTTTTCGGTTTTGGCCATTGCCTTCACCTCCTTTCTCGCGTATGAACCGCGTGCCCTTAAACACGGCTTACACAAGGAAGGGTCGGGGGCCAGTAGCTTCTTCAATAATTTTTATAGCACATAAAATGGTTAAAAATATAGTTTAAATCATTT
>JAQTQF010000183.1 GCA_028712345.1 Phycisphaerae bacterium
TTTATAGCTGTCCTTGGGTATCATAACGCAGTTGGTAGTTACAAGAGCAGGACCGGAAAATTCGTCGAACTCCTTGCGCTGATTCTGCCATGCCGTGCCGTAATGACCGACAAGGTGTTTGAACTTTCTCAACTCCGGATAACCGTGAGCAGGCAGCATTTCGCCGTGAGTATAAATGTTAATACCCTTGCCCTCGGTCTGCTTGAGCAGTTCCAAAAGGTCGAGCAAATCGTGTCCGGTTACAACAATTCCCGGCCCGGCCTTTGTTCCCGAATAGACCTGTGCAGGCCTGGGCTCACCGAATTTTTCGGTATGCCCGTTATTCAGCATCTCCATAGTTTTCAGATTCATCTGACCGGCCTTTAATACAAGCTCTAAATATCTTGCTGTGTCAAAATCTACATTTGTAAGTGTGGCAAAGAGCGCTTCGTGCATAAACCCGTCAACTTCAGCATCACTTTTGCCCAATTCGCGGGCGTGATACCCGTAGGCGGCGATACCCTTTAAGCCGAATACGAGAATATCCTGGAGGCTTTGAATATCAGGGTCTTTGCCGCAGACGCCGACTTTTGTGCAGCCCTGACCTAACGCCGTTTGCTCGCATTGATAACAGAACATATTATTTCCCTTTCAAAATGTTTTTTCTCTTATTGTTTTTTTAAATTGGTCTTTGAACGATTAAATAAACATATTTATCAAAAATCCGAAGCACGAAACAAATACGAATTATCAAAATTCAAATGTTTAAAATTACCGTTTTGCGGTTTTTGTCGCCGTCTTAAGACCGTTTTGAGCACTTGAATTTTGAACATTAGATATTGTTTCGGATTTCGATTTTCGATATTCGGATTTTAAAACACGGTGTTTAATTAGTTCTTAAGAAGTCATAGTAACTCATCAAGCGTAATACTTTTCAGATATTCTTCAATATGTTTTTCAAGAACGACAAGCTTCTTGCTTATCATACATTTAGGCTGTTTAGGACAGCTTTTAGGGTCTGATACACAGCAGTTCAGGCATATATCGCCCTGGGCGGCCTCTATAACCTGATAAAGACTGATTTTGTCCGGCCTCTTTGCCAATTCAAAACCGCCTCCGGCACCCATTGTGCTTTTGACTAATTTTGCTGAGGAAAGTTTTTGAAGCATCTTGCAGGCAAGCTCGTAATAAACATCCGCCGCATCAGCAAGAGCCCTTGCCGAAACAGGGCCTTTGCCGAAACTTTCAACAAGCCCCACCGCAAGCCGCAGCGCATAATCAGTATTTCGTCTAATCACATCCATATAGGACCATTTTAGTCTTACTTTAAGAAATGTCAACAGCCTTTTTATATTTTTTTATCGAAATTGTTTAGCCGTCGTTGGTACGACGACGCATCAGAGCCGCGACAGTAATGGAGCGGTAATTTGTTTGCAGTTAGCCCGTAATTTTAATGATGAAACCCGTTCTTTCACGCATTTGGTTCCTATCCCCTATTACAACGGCTCTTTTATGAGGTTACAGGCTATCAGATAAAGAGTTATGACCTTTTCAGATTTTTTTGGCCAAAACATCAAATCGCCTATCGTTTGCATATTGTTTGACAGGTTTTTTGTCGATGCCGGACCGAGCAAAATAAACTGCCCAGGGCGAACCTGAACATTCATTGCCGCCGCGTCAAAGACAAATTCGCCTCCGGTATCGCCGGTTTTTCCCCCCCCGACTTTGTAGACCGGTCTGATGTCAAGTTTGTAAACCCCTCGCAGGCCGATAACCGGTTTTGCCGTCAATCGCAGAGCGAACCTGCCAGCCTCAAGTCCTATCCCTGCTATGGCAGCCGGTTCGGAACGGTAGAGAATTGAAACCGGCTGTGAAGTCTCAGTAACGATAACATCTTCAGCGATATTCTCGACAGCGTAAAGACTGACGCTTTTTTCTGTTTTAAACTGACTGTCCGAAAGGAACTCATTGATTTTTCGCCAATCATTTTTGCCGCCCCCGCAGCCAGCAAACCCATTAGCCCAGAAAGCATCAGAACTGCTGTATTCTATCGGCAGAGCAGTGGTCTGATGGATTATATTCTGTAATTTTGTCAGCTTATCCGAACTAATCTGCAGGAGGTATATATTTATACCGGCGGTTCTTACTTTTGGTTGTTCAATCTGCTGGCGACCAATAAGTTCAGCCGCCTTGATATCGTGCCAGATATCAAGCCTTGAACGGCCTGAGTTTACACATCCCGATGCGAGTGTAATCAGAATTGTAACGGTTAAAGCCGAATAAACCTTTTTCATACCGGCTGATGGTAATTAAAGAAAACTTCAATGTCAATGTTAATAGGGGTTGTCAAAATCCTAAAGCCCCCAACTTTATGTTGGGGGTTCGTTTAGCCCTTGTCGGTACGACGAATATGTATCTTTCTAAATATCAAACTCCGGCCGAGAGCAGAATTGAAGCCCGATATGTTTTTTTGAAGATGTGTGCTCAGGATGGAGTTCAACTATTCTTACAACTCTTGCATAAGCTGAAACTTTACCTCCGATTTGGCCGGCAGTATAGGCATCGGGCATATCCAATTCAATATTGCAAAGATCTCCCGCTTCTATCGCCGCCTTCAAGTTGCCCTCGATTAGTAAACCGCCAGGACTGATATCAACAGTGCTTCCGTTGAAGGCATAATCGTCCAATGAGCCTATCTTATGGCAAAATACCCCCATCCTGGCTGGCTGCCGTCTGTGTTTTCTCTTTTCCTTATCCTCCGCCATCTTCCCTCGCTTTGTTCTTAAAAAGCACCGATATTCTCGGACTTTAAAACTTGTTGCAAAAAATAGACCAATGAAACAATCTTTAGGACAGCCTATTTTAACAGCTACAACTTGCTTTATTGCAAAGGCTTATAAATCTGTCATTAAAAATAGTAAACTTGGAAAATTGTAAAGCTGGAAAATGTTGTTTAATAATAACAACATATCCGGGCGGCCCACAAAATAACAATCAACATAAAATCGTAACCAAATATCCATATTTAGACCCCAAAACACCATAACTTGTTATTTTTCAATATATTAGGAGAAAAAAGCCTGTAAAAAAAAGAAAGGTTGTTTTAGACGCTATCGTTGTTTTTTTGCAACACAGAAGCTTGACTTGTGCATTATTCATCATACAATGAGGTCTTATGCTTATCTCTGGAAAGCAGTACAGTATGACCAAAAAACTTGCCACAGACCAGATAACTCCGCAGGCCTATCAGGTTTTGCAGTCTCTGCCGGCAGGTGTCATCGTCTTTGACAAGAAACTTAAAATCTCAAATTTCAATCCCGGTGCATCGATTCTTGTAGATATTCAGCCAGGAGCGGATGCTACGCTCGCAATGGGGACAAATGAAAAAATCTGGGGTAACTGGCGACAAGTTCTCCTCGATGTAGTTCAAACGGGTAAAGTCTGCAGATTTGATAATGTAAGTTGTCGCACTGCTGCCGGCCAGTCTGTCCTGCAGATAACCTGTGCCCCGATGCGGGATTTTTCAACAGGCTCAATAGAGGGCGGGATTTTACTGATTGAGAACACCACAGCCAAAGCTGCCTTCCAGAAACAGCAGGCACATACCGAAAGACTTGCGGTTCTCGGAAAACTCGCAAGCAAGGTTGCCCACGAATTGAACAATCCCATCGACGGAATTATGCGATACATCAATCTCGCAAAAAGGACAATAGGCGAGCCTGACCAGTCAAAACCTTTGCAGTATCTCGACCACGCCACAACAGGACTTAAAAGAATGGTGCAGATTATTACCGAACTGCTTGAATTTTCCCGCAGCAAGCATTCGCCTATCGAAGATATGGCTTTGGACAAAATTATTGACGACGCGATTAAATTTATTGAGCCCTCTGCCAAAACTGCTGGCGTAGAAATCGACCGTCAGTACATCTCCGGCCTGCCAAAGATAAAAAGCGGAAACCTGTTTCAGGTATTCTGCAATCTGCTGAAAAATGCCGTCGAGGCTATGCCGAACGGAGGCAGAGTAACAATAACCTGCAATGTTGCTGAAGACAAATCTGCCGTGATTCAATTCCGAGATACCGGCCCGGGATTTGACCAGGCAAGTAGCGAGGCAATGTTCGAGCCTTTCTTTACCACCAAAACAGGCGGAAAAGGCACGGGCCTGGGCCTTGCAATTTGCAGGGATATTATGGAAAAATGCGGCGGAAAAATCACCGCTAAAAATGCGCCGG
>JAQTQF010000184.1 GCA_028712345.1 Phycisphaerae bacterium
CCGGAGGACTTTGAAGTGTAAACTTAGTTGGTTCGGCGGGGTTGTATTTCCATTGCGCCCCGCTGTCGTTTGTAAAAGGCTGGTGCCAGGGGCGATCATTAAATCTATTTTCCATTTTTCGCACCGGCTGATAATCGTTGTTATAAACGCACATCCACATTTCCTGCTGCACCTTTTCAGGTTTTCTCGCTAATTTTCCGTTGATGTAGATATCGCCGTCAATGATTTCCAGCGTCTCGCCAGGTTTCGCTATTAACCTTTTAATGTAGTTTTCACTTGGGCCGGTTGGGTTCTTAAATACTATGACATCCCATCTTTTCGGCTCGACAAATTGATAGAGGCATTTAAAGACGAGTATTCTGTCTCCGTTTGACTTCGGGACAAGGGTATTAGGATTTTCATAATAGCCGCAACTTGGGCATCTTGGCGAAGGCACAAGTCTGTACAAGCCGTTGCCGGTGAATGTTCCATGGTATTTTACCGTATATGGATTAAAATTGTACTCATAAGGGTAGCCGCATTGCGTACAGCAGATTTGAAAATGGTCGCCCATAAGCGTATCGGCCATACTGCCTGTTGGGATACGAAAGGCTTCAAGTACGAACGCTCTGAACACAAACGCCAGTATGAAGGCGGTTATGAGCCATTCGAATGTGTTGGCGACTGATTCGGCGGTTGTATGTTTTGTTGTTGACTTATCTGCCATTTATAAATCCTTTAAAACTAAGGGCGTGAATATAACCTTAAACCGCTGATTCTGCAAGGATTGTTTATGGGGACAAATAGGCAAAATTATTTGACCATTTCCGCAAAAACAGCTATCTTGTCGGCTTCATCGTATAAATTTAACAGGATAGAAATATGCTCACAGACAATATACTTGACCTTATAGGTAATACGCCGCTCATAAAACTAAAAAATGAAGGTGTTTACGCAAAAGCCGAATTCCTCAATCCCGGCGGAAGCATTAAAGACAGAGTTGCTCTTTCTATGCTTGAAGGCGCCGAACGCGACGGCAGATTAAAGCCGGACTCCATAATTATCGAGCCGACAAGCGGAAACACCGGCATAGGCATTGCTCTGGTCGGCAGGCTCAAAGGGTATAAGGTTATAATCGTTATGCCGGAGAATATGAGCGAAGAGAGAAAAAGCTTATAAAGGCACTCGGTGCGGAATTGATTTTGACGGATGCAAAAGAGAGTATCGGCGGGGCAGTGGAAAAGGTAAACCAGATGGCAGCCTCTGATAAGCGAGTCTTTGTTCCGCAGCAGTTCGAAAATCCTGATAATCCCCGTGTTCATTATGAGCAAACCGCTGTTGAACTTTGGCGGCAGATGAGCGGAGATATTGGCTGTTTTATCGCAGGTGTCGGCAGCGGCGGAACATTACAGGGCATAGGCAGTTTCCTGAGAGAGCATAAAAAGGACACCAAAATTGTTGCTGTCGAACCGAAGAATGTCAGCGCTCTTTTGGGGCATGAGCCAGGCCTGCACCAGATACAGGGCATAGGCGACGGTTTTATTCCTGCTGTTCTTGATGTTTCTCTTGTTGACGATGTGATTGAAGTTACCGATGAAGATGCCATAGAAACCACAAGGCAGCTTGGTGCCGATTACGGTTTGCTTGTGGGCATTTCCTCCGGCGCAAATGTATGGGCCGCCCGTCAGATTTCCGGGAAAATCCCCGGCAACATCGCAACAGTACTTCCGGATAGAGCAGAGAGATACTTTAGTACGGCACTGTTATAGAGTGGAATTTATATAAATTACGCCTTCAGCGTCTCAGCGAATTTTCGTATCAATTCGTCGGTTTCTTCCCATCCTATACACTCATCCGTAAGAGACTGGCCGTAAACGAGAGTTTCGGCTTTTGCCGGTTTTTGACGGCCTTCAACGAGAAAACTTTCAAGCATTACGCCTGAGATAATAGCCGCTCCCTTTTTTATCTGTTCGGCCGTATCCAGAAGGGCGATTTTCTGTTTGCGGTAATTCTTATCGGAGTTGGCATGGCTGCAATCGATAATAAGACCGGTATTGATTTTGGCTTTTTTCAGCAGCACTGTCGCAAAGGCAACATATTCTTCACCGTAATTCGGACAATCTGTACCGCCTCTCATTACAAGATGGCCGAATTTGTTGCCTTTGGTTTCAGCAATGATAACTTCACCGGTTCTGCTGATACCCATAAAAGAATGCGGACTTGAGGCGGATTTTATCGCATCTACCGAAGCGGTGAGATTGCCGTCAGTGGAATTCTTAAAGCCGATAGGCATTGAAAGGCCGCTGGCCATTTGACGGTGTATTTGCGATTCGGTGGTTCTGGCTCCGATGGATGCCCATGAAATCAAATCGGCGAGGTACTGCGGTACAATCGGGTCGAGAAATTCGGTCGCGCAGGGCAGGCCGATTTTTCCGATCTCAAGCAATATGTCGCGGGCAAGCAAAAAGCCTTTCTCTATATCATATGAGCCGTCAAGATACGGGTCATAAATCATTCCCTTCCAGCCGAGGGTTGTTCGCGGTTTTTCAAAATATGTCCGCATTACAATTAGTACTTTATCGCTGATTTTTGACTGGAGGTCCTTAAGTTTCGAGGCATATTCGAGCGAAGCGGCCTTATCGTGAAGCGAACAGGGACCCGCAATAACGAGCTTTCGTCCATCATTATTCGTCAGAACAGCCTGGATAATTTGCCTTGACTGGGCCACCAGATGGGCTGTCTGGTCGTTCAACGGATACTTATCCTTTAACTGGTCAGGATTAAACAGCGGCTTAAATTGCACAATATTTAGATTGTCGGTAAGTTCCATCATCAGCCTTATTTTAAATCATACAGCTATTTTAGCGTCTTTATTGATTCAGTCCAGAGTATTTAATATTCCTTCGTAATTCTACGGGTTTTAACCCGTGGTTCTTTACTTAGTTTATGTCAAATGTGAAATTAAGTAAATTAAAGTGAGTTTTTTTCCGATGAACTGCCAATCAGCAGCCAGAGGAAGAAAGGTCCTCCCAGCAGGGCGGTAATTACGCCGACAGGAATCTCGGCAGGAGCGATAATCGTTTTTGCAATCGTATCGCACAGCACTAAAAACGCCCCGCCGAACAGTATCGAGGCCGGTGTTAGAATCTTATGGTCGGGCCCGACCAATAATCTGCATATATGAGGAGCCATAAGTCCCACAAAACCAATCGGACCGCAAAACGCAACGACCGCCGCGACCATAACAGAGGTAGCCAGGAACAGAATTTTCCGTGTGACCCTGATATTAACGCCCCTGGTAGCCGCTATTTCATCGCTGATACTGATAAGGTTGAGTTTGGTACTCTGAGTAATGATTATAATGCTGCCGATTGTCGTAAGCACGAACATCGTAATCGGCGTAGAATAGCCGGTAATGCTCATACTGCCCATCAGCCAGTGAATGATGCGGAATGACTGTGTAAAATCGCTTATGTACTGCAGAAACAATATCAGGCTTGAGAAAAAGAAATTGACCGTTATACCCGCCAGCAGCATTGTGCCGATGGAAAATCCTTTTTTTATTTTCGTCAATCCATAAACCCCAAGCACCGCGGCCAGCGAACCGGCAAATGAGAAAATCACAGACCCCAGATAAATCGGTATTGCCGCGGCAAAGATAACATATACCGCCGCCCCGAAAGCCGCTCCGCCGGAGATGCCCAGCGTAAACGGTGTTGCCAGCGGGTTTCTGAACATTGCCTGCAAAGCGACTCCGCAGCAGGCAAGCGCGGCTCCCGCTAAAAAGGCGGTAAAAACCCTCGGAATACGCAGAGAATAAAAAATTCTTGCTTCAACGTTGTCGGTTGAGGAGTTCTTTAATACTGAAAAAGGTATCTTCGTCAAACCCACAAATGGCGTGATTGCCAAAACCAGCAGGGCGAATAATACTATCAGTATAATTAAAGATTTCTTTTTCATAGTATTATATCCGGGACTATGATTTTTTGGCCTGTTAACGGATGGCTGGTGAAATCGAATTTTTTAGAATAGATTTTTTCAAGCGTTTCCGCATTCATTATCTTCTCAGGCGTTCCTTCAAAAACGATTTTGCCGTTTTTAAGAGCGATGATGGCATCGGCGTTCAGCACGGCCGAATTCAAATCGTGGGTAACGCAAACAATAGTCGGTTTATTCATTTTATTTATTTTTGCCAGCAGTATATGGATATCTCTCTGGTGTTTGTAATC
>JAQTQF010000185.1 GCA_028712345.1 Phycisphaerae bacterium
TGAGGTGACCTGCAACAAAAGCGTATGCTTTTTATTCGGGTCATTTTCTATGGTTTTGTCCTTCGGCGTTATTAAAATTCGCTTTTCATAAGGAATACCCTTAATTTGTGCGTTAACCATCAGTATCAATGGAGGATACTTATCATTTTTTACGCAAACTGCTATGGTTTTGCTCATTTTCATCCCGCCAAAACCAAATGGATCAAAATCAACAGCAATATTTGTACTTTCATTTGGCGCCAGCGTAAACTCTCTTTGGGATGTTATAATACAGCCGCAGGATGGATTTACACGGTCCACCTGTATTGTTTCAGCAGAAACATTTTTTATTACGAAAGTATGTGATAATCTCTGTCCTTCGTCTACTACTCCAAAGTCTTTAAGCGGGTTCTCACATAACAAAGATTGTTCCGCCAGAAGAGCCGATGGCAACAATAATAATACGACAACATATATAATTTTCATGTTTTTTTGCCTGTCGTTTTTTAAAGGCTGTAATGACCGGTATGCCAACAAAGACAAATCCTGCACAAATTGAATAGAAACTTAATGATTTTAAAGACCTGCCGGTGAAAAATTCAACGAAACTTGTTATAGGCTGAGGATACAAGACCAACATTCCTTCGCTATCTTCTACATGTGCCGTTAGTTTTTCCTTTTCTAATTCCTGTGCCTGCATCGGATAATTTAAAAGGAGAATTTTCTGGTCAGGCTTGACAAGAGTTATAATGTGTCTGAACTTGGTTTTGTCCGGCAAATCTACTGCGTATTGCAGAATAATGCTGTTATTTTTAGTCAAGAATTTCTCGACATCTTTAAATGCAGGTCTTACAACCGGATGAATATATAATCTTTTCTTTCGAGCAAAATCGGCAAGCTGTTTGAGACTGACATTATTTTCAGCGTCTGGTTTTATCTGGGCATATATATTCTCAAGTTTTTCATCTATATGATGATATTTCAAACACAAATAGACGCAATTAATACCACATTGGCTGAAGGGGACATTTTCTAATGAAGAGCTTTCAGCATCTATCAGAGACGGCAGGAATACGGACAACACAAAAAATAAAAATCTCATTCGTATCCCGCTCAAAGCACTAACCGATAGCTTATTTGGGTAATGATTGGTCAACCTGCTCCTGTGTCGGCTTAATTGTATATCTTTTACCGGTTATTTCGTCTCTAACTTTGGTACCGGCAGGGAAGCTCACATCAAAGACATCGTCTTTTAACCCCTGATTTACTACGGCTTTGCCTGTCAGACGAAATGCATTGACTCTCTTGTCATCAGGACTGCTGATAGTTCCGCTACTCGGAAACCATAGACCTTTTTGAACTTCCTGCAGAGAGCTAACATCTACAGTCCCGCCAACTTTTGGGCCGTTCATATACTCATATCTTACGGGCGTATAATCATTATCCAAAGAGAAATATATCCTAATAGCAGCAAACTTCTCGCCGTTTCTTTCAGCCAATAAATCAGCTCGTATTGTTCGAAAACCATTAATTACTTCGGGCTGGTTGTTTATGCTGACAAATTCGCTTCTTGTTCGCATAAATTCAGACAGACAAATTGGTTCCTGGCTAAATTGCATTCTCAAAATAGTGAACCCAAGAGGAGTAAGAATCAGAGACGAGAAAGCTTCTTCAGTTTTGGAAATATCGCCGGACAAACATCCTGTGCAGGGCGAACCATCCGAAAACAGCCCTCCTATGTCAAGCCTTTTGGCATATTCGCCATTATAAGAAACCTTCACAATACTTTCAAAGCTGTTCCCTTTTTCATCGGTAAGAGCTGACTGCCGAGTAAACAAATAATGTTCCTTGAAAGGCGACTTGACCGTCATACTGACTTTTGCGGGGCCTATTTCAAGAAAATTTCCTGTGCCTGCAATATCTTCTTTAGTGGAAGGCGGAATATGATACCATTCATACTGCAGGGAAACATCAGAGATAGCCGATTCCATTGCCTCGCAAATATCCGACAAACTATTGACATCTATTGCCAGCGATATCGTCGAAAATACAAACAAACATGACAAACAAACAATAATATACGACATTCGCAAAAACATATTCTATCTCCTAAAAATGAAATTGCCTATTTTTCATGTCAGCAATTTGTTCTACCACAGTTTGGTCCTGTGCCCCAGGTATCGCAATAACAAGACATTGAGTACATCCTTGTGAAACACTTATATACTGTTCTCGTACTACAATAGGCACTATGTCTGTAACAAGAATTATAAACATTTCCACAATACTCATTGGCCGGACCAGAAGGGCAGGAACTCGAGCACTCACCTTCACAGCCCGTACTATAATATGTACATGTACCCATTCCACCACCAGCGCCACCGCAAGGGCTCCCTGCCAGACACGGAGCACATCCGCCGACAATTTTACTGAGAGATATATCCGTTAATTTTTGATGTAAGCAAAAACTAAACCTCCCCAAGGTAAATAACAAACCACCGCAAATAACGATAAATTTCTTACTCATAATAATTCCTCTCATTTCAGATTCTCCCGCTGTTCAAGCCATCGTTTGATATACTGTTTTTCAAATTCGCCCGGCTGTTTGGCCATTACCTGCAGATAGCATTTTTCGGCAGCATCCAAAGTCTGGTTTTGCGGTATATCGCCGGATTTAGCCATTTTTTCATAACATTGCCCCGCCGCAAAAAGGCAGCTCGAAGCTTTTGCAAAATTAGGGTCGGTTTCGATTGTCTTTGCAAGATATATGACGGCCCTGGAATATTCGCCAAGTAGGTTGAAATTCTGGCCGACTATGTAATACATATTAGCATCGTTGTTTTCATCGGACTTTCTATTTTGCACACAATATTCCAGCCGTTCTCCCGCGGCACGCAATAATTCATTGCCGGGCTGTCTTCCATCAATCAAAGTTTCCCCTTTATCATAATAGTCGTTATAGCACACACCCATTACTTTAAGTATGGCATCAGAATAAAGCTTAGGATTGTCATTAAAATCAATAATTAATTTATCCAAAGATATTTTAGCCTTGTCATAATCATGCGTTACGACGAGAGTCATAACTTCTGCTGTCTTAAAATCCAGCTTTGCCTTGTCTGCATACGCACTCTCAGGATAATCCAGTATTATCTGCCGATAGATATCTCCCGCTTCCTTATACTTGTCTGACAACTCATATTTTTGTGCAATTTCATAAAGAACCTCCGGTAAATCAGGATGCTCTGAAAATACGCCAATCAATTTATCTAATGCCGTTTTAGCTTCATCGTATTTTTGCGATATAATAAGAAGCTGAACCTTCGCTTTTGAATACTTCAAATATTCGGTACTCATACTCAATTCATTAGCATCATGCTGCACCTGATAGAGGCTCTTTATCATTTGGGATTCTGAATATTTTCCTAACCGCTCATACTGTTTTATAATAGATGAAAGATACCATGGCAAATCAGGGTGCCCCTGCAAATCAGCTGCAATGCTGTTAATTTCCGATTGTACCGCTGAATCATCCCCTGACGCGATAAGAGCGGCAACGGCATATCTGGAAAAGTGCAATCTGGCTCCGCCGGCAACAGGGCTATCCGGATATTGCCGCAAAATTCGCTGGTAAATTGATTTGGCTTCATTACCTCTTTTCAGTTTTTCATACTGATTGCCGATACCATAAAGATACCATGGAAAATCGGGTTGGTCATTAAAATCCGCCTCGATACTCTTAATCTCAGTCTGGGCTTCGGCATCGTTTCCATCAACGAGCTGTAATAAAACATTAAACCTTGAAAAATGCAGTCTTGCGCCGGCGGCAAATGAACTAAGCGGATATTGTTCCAGTACCTGTAAATACAAAGTCTTGGCTTCTTCAAATTTCTGCAATTCTTCCATTTGGTTTGCGGCAGCGTAAAGCCTGTGAGCTTCATCAAACGGTTCGGCATCTTGCGCAAAGGACATACAGCACAATGAAAGAATTAGTAAAAGATATAACGAAATGAATTTTCGGAACATATCTGCTCTCCTAAAATATCTTTTATTCTCCCAACGCCCTTTGCTGCGCGTTTCCCTGATGGGCCCAACACGCATCCCATTCGGTAATATCAAAAGATAGTCTACCCCCCCCCATCAATGTCAATAATTTTTTTTGGGGGATAATAAAAAAATTTATATAACAAACCCTGCCAAAGTAA
>JAQTQF010000186.1 GCA_028712345.1 Phycisphaerae bacterium
CGCAGGTAAGCGGCGCTCTGGAAACATTGCCGGTGAACGACCTTGACCTTGTTTTTATAGAAAATGTGGGCAACCTCGTTTGTCCGACGGCCTTTGAGTTGGGAGAAAACGCGAAAGTCGTCGTGCTTTCCGTTCCCGAAGGCGATGATAAACCCGCAAAATATCCCGGTATTTTCGCAAAATCAAAGGCGATGCTGATAAATAAGATAGATCTGCTCGGAGCGGTCGATTTTGACATCGACAAAGCCGTTAAGCAGGCAAAGAAGCTAAATCCTGACATCCGGATATTTCAAATGTCGGCCAAGACCGGCCGAGGCTTTGAACAATGGTGCAGCTGGCTTATAGATTCGGTAAAACAATTACAGTCATAGTGGAACCCCAGGGAACCCGCGGCGTTTTAAGTCTGGGTCAAACCTGCTCGTTAGGGGGTCATTAACTTTATAAATTCTGCAAAAAGGTATGCCGAATCATGCGGGCCGGGTGAAGCTTCGGGGTGGTATTGGACGGAAAAGGCTGCAAATTTTTTATGTCGGAAGCCCTCGACAGTGTTGTCGTTTAAGTTTATATGCGTTAGTTCAATATTCCTATTATTGAGCGAATCCATATCAACACAAAAACCGTGGTTTTGGCTGGTAACTTCTATCCTGCCGGTTTTGAGATTCTTAACCGGATGATTTGCTCCTCTGTGTCCGAATTTGAGTTTGTAAGTTCGTCCACCGAGAGCCAGAGCAAGTATTTGATGGCCGAGACAGATTCCAAAAATGGGTATTTTGCCGAGAAGGTTTTGTATGGTTTCGACGGCGTAGCTTACAGGCGCCGGATCGCCCGGCCCGTTGCTTAAAAACACTCCGTCCGGCTTTTGCTGAAGGATCTTTTGGGCGGTCGTATCTGCAGGGACAACACTAACCTCGCAGCCGGCCGAGCAAAGCATCCTCAAAATGTTATGTTTGATGCCGAAATCAAAAGCGATAACCTTATATTTTTTTTCTGATTTTTGTTCTTCACCGGTTAATACATCAACTATGCCGTTTTTCCAGTTATACGGTTTCTTAACCGTAACATCTTTAACGATGTCCCTTCCGACAAGTCCGGGGTATTTTTCAAGTTCTTTTTTAAGCTTGTCAATGTTAAGCTCTGTTGATGAGATAATCCCTTTCATCGCTCCCTGGGTACGAATATGTTTTACAAGTTTTCTCGTGTCGATGCCTTCAAGGCCGACGACATTATTAGCTTCAAGATAATTACCCAGAGAATCTTTATTTTGCCAGTTGCTTGGGGTTTGGCAGTTCTCCTTGACGATAAAACCGCTTGCGAAGATTTTTCGGGATTCCCAGTCGGACGGATTGGTGCCGTAATTTCCGATTAACGGATATGTCATTGTTATTATCTGCTCGTTATAAGACGGGTCGGTCAAGATTTCCTGATAGCCGGCCATACTCGTATTAAATACGACCTCTCCGCACTTTTGGCCCCTGGCGCCAAAAGAAGTGCCCTGGAAAACGGTACCATCCTGGAGTAATAAAATTGCTTTCACTTTTTAGCTTGTCCCTAACTGTAATAACTCTGCATCGGTTTTACGCTGATTTCTTTTTCTGTTATTGCCGTGATGGCTTTTACCACTGCCGCGGCTCCCCTTATAGTCGTTACATAAGGGATTTGTTTATCAAGCGCGGTTCTTCTTATCGGAAAAGAATCTTTTACCGATTGGGCGCCTACTGTTGTATTTACGATAAGATTGACTTTGCCGTTTATCATCCAGTCAACGATATTCGGTCTGCCTTCGGTCATTTTGGGCACAAATTCGGACGGTATATTATTGTTTATAAATTCAATACAGGTACCTTTTGTCGCGACAATCTTAAAACCCATCTGCTGTAATTGTCTTGCAAGCTCGACAGCCTTTTTCTTGTCGTCGTCCCTGACGCTGAAAAGCACACTGCCGCTCATCGGCAAAGAGTTGCCGGCCGCTATCTGCGATTTTGCAAAAGCGATTCCGAAATCATCTGATATACCCATAACCTCGCCGGTGGAAAGCATCTCCGGGCCGAGTAAAGTATCTATGCCTGGGAATTTTAAAAATGGAAATACCGCTTCTTTTACCGAAAAATGTTCGGGGTGTATCTGCTTTGTGAAATTCAATTCGGCCAGGGTCATTCCCGTCATTATTTTGGCGGCAAGTTTTGCTAAGGGCATACCAATTGCCTTGCTTACAAATGGAACGGTTCGGGATGCGCGGGGATTAACTTCAAGTATATAAATTTCATTATCCTTAACGGCAAACTGGATATTTATAAGGCCCTTAACTTTCAATTCGAGAGCCAAAAGTTTTGTCTGCCGTCTGATTTCACCGAGGAGTTCTTTGCTTATCGAAACCGGAGGCAGACAGCAGGCGCTGTCGCCCGAATGAACGCCGGCCTCTTCGATATGCTCCATTATTCCGCCGATTACCACTTGCACCCCGTCGCAGATAGCGTCAACATCAAGTTCGGCGGCATTATCAAGAAACTTATCTATAAGAATCGGGTGTTCGCCAGAAGCTTCAATCGCGTTTTCGACGCATTGGCGGAGCGACTTTTCATCGTAAACAATTTTCATTGCTCTGCCGCCTAATACAAACGACGGTCTAATCAGTAAAGGGAATCCGAGTTTTTCCGCAATTTTCAGAGTCTCTTTGTATGTTGTAGCGGTTCCGCTATAAGGCTGACGAAGTTTTAATTTTTCGACCAGCTTGTTGAATCTTTTGCGGTCTTCTGCGCAATCGATGCTGTCGGGCGATGTGCCGATGAGTTTTACTCCGGCCTTTTCCAAAGGCACAGCTAATTTCAGCGGCGTTTGCCCGCCAAGCTGAACGATAACACCGTCGGGTTTTTCTTTTTCAACGATACTCATTACATCTTCAAAAGTCAGCGGCTCAAAGTAAAGCCTGTCCGATGTATCATAGTCGGTACTTACAGTCTCAGGATTGCAGTTTACCATTATCGATTCGATGCCTATTTCCTTCAGGGCAAAGGCTGCGTGGACACAGCAATAATCGAATTCAATTCCCTGGCCTATGCGATTGGGGCCTCCGCCGAGGATTATAACTTTCCTTCTGCCGCTCGGATTGGCCTCGCATTCGCTTTCAAAGGTTGAATAAAGATATGGAGTGTTCGCCTCAAATTCGGCTCCGCAGGTATCAACGGTTTTATAGACTGCATTCACTCCCGCTTGTTGACGATGTTTCCTGAATTGTTCTTCCGGCATATTAAACAGAGACGCTAAATATTTATCGCTGAAGCCATATTCTTTGGCTTTGCGCATCAAAGCAGGTCCAAATTTCTCAAAAGCGGTTGACTTGATTTTCTTTTCAAGCTCGATAATATCTTTGATGTTATTGAGGAACCAGGGGTCGATTTTCGTAAAGCCGAACAGCTCATCAATTGATATTTTTCTTCTAACAGCTTCGGCAATATACCATAGTTTGTCCCAGCAGTTGGTTTTCAGCTTCTTTTTCAATTGAGCGACTGTAATATCGCCGCGAATATGTTTTTTGTCGAGAGAGTAGCGGTCTATTTCGAGCGACCTTATAGCTTTTTGCAGCGCCTCCTTGAATGTTCTTCCTATTGCCATAGCTTCGCCGACAGATTTCATCTGAACGGTAAGCTCGGAATTGGTGTTAGGAAATTTTTCGAATGTAAACCGCGGCCATTTGACGACACAATAATCAATGGTAGGCTCGAAACAGGCTGGTGTCTTTTTGGTGATATCGTTGGGAATCTCATCTAAAGTATAACCAACAGCCAGCAGCGAAGCCATTTTGGCGATTGGAAATCCCGTGGCCTTGGATGCGAGAGCCGAGCTTCGAGAAACGCGAGGGTTCATCTCTATTACATAGAGCTTGCCGTTTTCCGGATTAACCGCGAACTGTATATTCGAGCCTCCGGTTTCGACGCCGATGGCACGAATAATCTTCAGCGATGCGTCGCGCATAATCTGATATTCTTTATCGGTTAGCGTCTGAGCGGGAGCGACGGTAATGCTGTCTCCGGTATGAATACCCATCGGGTCGAGGTTTTCAATCGAGCAGACAATAACGACATTGTCTTTCCGGTCTCTCATTACTTCAAGTTCGTATTCTTTCCAGCCGATGACGGATTCTTCAACAAGAACCTGACTTTTGGGGCTGAGATTCAGTCCCCAG
>JAQTQF010000005.1 GCA_028712345.1 Phycisphaerae bacterium
AGACTTTATTTACGCTAATCCAACAATGCTTAAATACCACAAAAGGCCTTGAAAGTCTAATTCTACATTATTTTTATTTCAACGGTTTCAGCTTGACTTTTACTGAAAACCGGATAGCATAAGATAACAATACTGAAAAGTACATTTTCTAAAAAGCAAACAATGTATCATTTTACGCTTCGCCAAATGGGGTTAATCAGAGGAGCTTTAATTCTGTGCTATTTGTGCGCCTTTTTTCTGACCGGCTGCGGAGAATCTTTTAACGACAAACCAGGAGAGTTTGAAGCCAGAGCGACATTAAGCGATATAGAGCAAATCAGGGCCAACCCTAATGTTAATAATCCTCTTCCCGATACATACCTTCAGCCGCCCCAAAGGGTTCAAGTAGCGGACGGGGTAAAACTTTTTTACTTTACCAGACAGCAGCCGGCCAGTCAGATAGCTACTATCGTTACCGCTCAGCTCGGTTATAAGGTAACCGCAAATGAGGCTACCAACCAGCTTGTTATCCACTGTGCCAATAATGAGCAGGCTGATAAGGTTCTCGAATTTTTACAGGTTATCGATTTGTCCCCCATTCAGGTCAATATAGATTGTATGATTGTCGAGCTCTATGCCGACAAGACAATGGACAGAGAAACAACCGTAGAGGTACAAAACCTGTTTGGGGAAAATTTTAAGCTGGGCGGTAAAATGGCTACAAGGACAAATCCTGTTACCGGCGTAACGACTGAAACAGGCGAGCTGCTTCCTAACTTTCCGGGGGCATCTCTTCGCGAATCAAAGCGTTCAACTTTTGGTATGGGGATAGGCTACGACAGCGCCAAAATTAACATACTTGTTGATATGCTTGTATCGAGAGGGTATTTGAAAATTCTGATGAATCCCACCATCGAGACGGTAAACGGCCGAAAGGCAAAGATTATTTCAAGAGACGATGTTCCCATTGAGAAAATTGTTACACAGCAAAATGTGCTGCCTTATTCCATCACGGAATATCAATGGGTTGAAGATTCTCTTGAAGTTATCCCGTATGTATTTGCCGATGGCTCTGTCGGCCTGAACACCAATATAAAAATCGGTTCGAGCACCAAACCAAAAGGCGTTGTTCAGGCCTCTGTTATTACTGAGCGGTCCATTATGGTTGAAGAAAACCGGATAAAGCCGGGCAATAGTCTTATCATCGGCGGTATTCGGCGAACCGAAAAACGCGATGTTCTTCGCGGCTCACCGTTTCTAAAGGATATTCCCGTTCTGGGTATGTTGTTTTCCAGCCGGGATTTTGAGGAGTCGGGCACGGAGCTTATTTTCATACTTACGCCGAGTATTTCTTCGGGCGGGATGGAATACGCCAAAATGCTTGAAGTGGTAGAAAAGAAACAGGCCTCACCAAAATATGATGCCGGGCTGGAAAAATCTCTGACCGACCCGTTTGGCGACAAGGCTTATACCGAGCATATTAAGCAAAAAGCCGCCGATGCAACAACGGAAAAGGTCAGGATTGAGACCGAAGCCAAAAAAATTCGTATCGATGCCGAGAAAATGAAAGCAGAGGCTGAACAGGCTGTCGCCGAAGCCCAAAACGCTGTAGCTCAGGCTGAAAAGGCCAAGGCCGAGGCTGCGGTGGAAAAGGCTCAGGCAGAAAAACTTCAGGCAGAATCTATAAAAGCAAAGGCGCAAGCTGAAATGGCAAAGACGCAGACCGAAGCCGAAAAGGCTGAGACAGAGAAAATAAAGGCCCAAGTTCAGCAGGCTCAGGCCGAGGCGGTACAAGCAAAGACTGAAGCTCAAACTGCAAAGGCACAGGCTCAACAAGCACAAGCGGAATCTGAAACTGTAAAGGTACAAGCTCAGCAGAAGCAGGCAGAAGCCGAGGCCGCCAAGATGCAGGCTCAGCAGGCACAAGCAGAAGCGAATAGAATAAGAGCAGAAGCAGAAACTGCAAAAATACAGGCTCAGCAGGCACAAGCTGAGGCAGACAAAATAAAGGCAGAAGCCGAGAAAGCAAAAGCCCTGGCTGAGCAGATATTAGACGCAAACACCCCCGTCCAGGACACAAACCAGTCGGCTCAAAACGCGATTCCCGTCCCCGACAACAATCAACCCGTTTTGGCATCCCCTGCTCCAGACGCCAACCAGCCGCAGGATGTAAATACGCCTTAAGGCTGGCCTATATTTTCCTGAAAGCTGCGGTATATATGTTTCTGTTCTCCTTCAGGTATTTTCTCTCAAAATTTGTGCCAGCATTTTCATTTTCATTCGCACCGGCGGGCTTAACAAATTCTACGGTGGTAAATTTATCTTTAAATCCGTCGAAAACTTCCATCATCCATTGAAAATACTCCGCGTGGTCCGTAGCGATGTTGATAAGGCCGTCTTTTTTGAGGCAGCGAGTCATTTGTTCAAGGTTGGCGGCGCAAACGAATCGCCTTTTATGATGGCGTTTCTTCGGCCAGGGGTCGGGAAAATAGATATGAAAACACTCCACAGATTCTGCACCGATGTGCTCGGCGATAAACACTGCCGCATCGGCACGAATAACGCGCACATTTCCTAACGCCCACCGTCCTATTCTATCTACGGTAAACCTGCAATACTTGTTCGCCCATTCGATACCCAGAAAGTTTATTTGGGGCTGAAACTTCGCTTCGTTGACAAGAAATGTTCCTTTGCCGGAGCCGACTTCAATATGGACGGGTTTTTTGCGTCCGAAAATATCGGGAAAGCTGATTATTGCGTCAATATCATCCTGCTGAAGGGTAATATTGGGAAACTCTTTTAATTGTTTTTTTGACATTAAAAAGCCCTTTTAAAATTTGCCTGCGCTGCCGGCAGTAATTTCGCATTAAATGGGACTTAAGTCAAGACCGGTAATTTTCGATAAAGATTCTGTGAAACTATTGTGTCTTTAATTCGTAGTTAATACTATAACAAGCCGCCGCCGACTACGGGAGAAATAAAGATGATTAGGCCGATTAGACTAAGACGAAAACGAGTTATCATCGACATTGATACCCAAAAAGATTTATTTCTTGCCAACGGCGCCTCTTGTGTCCGTAATCATCGCAGAGTCCTGATGAATATCAGGAGAACTCTTGCCTGGGCGAGAGTAAAACATTTACGAATCATTTCGACATCAATTTGCAAGCCCGGCAAAAACGGCGACAGTTTTCATACTGCCGGGTGGCAAAAACTTTCTTATACCCTTCGTAATAGAAAAATCGAATTTTCCGCTGATAATAATACCGACCTGGCACGGGATATTTTTGTTCACTACGATCAGGTAATCCTCAATAAGCGATGCGAGAACCCATTCGATGAACCAAGGGCCGAAAGATTATTTACTGAACTTCGCGCCGACGAACTTGTCGTTATCGGAGGTCTGGCCGAGGGTGCGGTTGTCGCGACGGTATTGGGTTTATTACAGAGAGGAAAAAGAGTAACGGTACTCATCGATGCCGTTGGAACTCACGACAGACAGCAGGCAGATATCGCCTTTCGCAAAATGAAGGCTAAGGGAGCTAATCTTGCCGAAACGCGCGATTATGCAGGCGCTACACATTTAAAAAGCACAGGAGTATGCGACTGCAAACTTTGCAGGCTTGAAGAAAAACCGCTTAAAACATCCTCTATCGGCGCATAAAAAAGTCCGCCGAAGCGGACATTAATACTTCCACGGTAGATTACACACATAAAAACTGTAGGGTATCTCTAACAATATTACTTGTCATTCTGACTCCGCCGAAGGCGGGGGAAGAATCTCGTTTTTTGTCCACTTAGGGATGGCTTACGCCAAAACAATAATAGAGATTGATTCGTCGCTGCGCTCCTCACAATGACACCCCCACTTTCGTGAGGACAAGTTTTTAGGGGTTGCCTGCATTTTTGACCGCTCATTTATATTCGCGGCTCTGTTTTGCCGCGATAAACAATTATCTTTGTCGGGCATTTTTTCATCGCCGCATCAAACGCCCCGCCCGGCTGATACTTCGCATAGTCCAGCCTCGCAAGATTATTGCTTACAGCGAACGCTTCGTTTTGTTTAGTGCAAAGGCCACAACCGATACAACCGACTTTGCAGAAAGACTTGGTATTTTTACCGCTTTCGGCGCTCCTGCAGGCAACGGTCATCATTGTATCGTTCGTAAAGGGTACCATTTCGATAATTTCTCTGGGGCAAGCTTTTGCGCAGGCGGTACAGCCGGTGCATTTTTCATAATCTACTGTCGCAAGACCGTCTACAATATGTATCGCATCAAACTTGCAGACCGCAACGCAGTCGCCGAAGCCCATACATCCAAACTTGCAGGCCTGAACATTTGAAAGAGCGTTTGCGCTTGTACAGGTTGGAATACCGTCATATTCGGCGAAAAAAGTTTTATCTGCCTTGTGCGCGTTGCAATGAACGATGGGTTTTGCCGGCACCGTTGAGCCGGAAGCGGTGAGACTAAGAATCTCGGCTATTTTCGCGGAAGCTGCCGCTCCACCCGGGGCGCATTTGCCGATTAAGTCAGGATTGGCAACGACGGCTTTGGCGTAAGAGGAACAACCTGCAAATCCGCAGGCGCCGCAGTCTATTTTCGGAAGCGCCATATAAGTCTGCTCAATCTTCGGGTCAACCTCGACTTTAAGTTTTATACTTGCGATAAGCAAAACCAGAGCAAATCCAACGGCAAGTACGAGCATAGTCAATCCTGCCGGCCACGAATCGTTCCAAAGCGAAATTATATCAGCTAACATCATTCAAATTTTCCAAGCCAAATACCAAATACTTCTTATCCGTGTCAATCCGCGAAAATCCGCGGTTAAATACCAACGACTATTTAATCATTCCCGCAAAGCCCATAAACGCCAGCGTTAGAATCCCTGCTGTTATCAGTGTAATCGGAGCACCTCGCAGGGGTTCTGGGACATCTGCAATTTTAAGATTTTCACGAATCCCGGCCATTATGCATATTGCCAGGGTAAAGCCTATGCCTGCTCCGAAGCTGAGCACAACCGCTTCGGCAAAATTATCAATGCCCCAGAGATTAATAAAAAGACAAAGGCCCAATATCGCACAGTTGGTGGTAATCAGCGGCAGAAATATGCCGAAGCTTTCATATAATGGCGGAAAAAATCTTCTCAAATACATCTCGACGAGCTGGACGGCGTCTGCGATGACGAGAATATAACAGATATATCTTGTAACTTCCAGGCTGTAGCGCATAAGAACAAGATGGTCAATCAGCCAAGTTAATGTGCCGGCAAGCGTAACGACAAATGTTACCGCCATGCCCATACCGAAGGCCATATCTATTCTGCCTGAGACGCCCAGGTACGGACAGATACCGAGAAACTTTGTGAAGACAAGATTGTTGACGATTACTATTGAAATAAACGCCATTAATAAGATATAAATTTTATCCATAGCCAACCCTTCTTAGGCTTTCTTACCTGTAACCAGATTCACAAGTCCAAGCATCAGTCCGAGCGTAATGAACGCACCTACCGGCATTCTCATTGCCGCCCAGGGCACAAACGCTTTGGGCATAATCATAATATCAAAAACCATTCCGGTCGCGAGCAACTCCCTGATTGCGCCGAGAATGCACAGTACAACGGTAAAACCGACGCCCATCGCGAGCGCATCAACAATACTTATAAACAGGCCACACTTGCTCGCGCAGGCCTCCGCCCGGCAGATGATGATGCAGTTTACTATAATCAGCGGGATGTACGGGCCGAGCGTCGCGCTCATCTCCGGCAGAAACGCCTTGAGATACAAATCGGCAATCGTAACAAATGTCGCTATCGCCAGGGTGAACATTAAAATCCGCAAATGAGGTTTTAAAAGATTTCTCATCAAGCTTACGACGATATTGCTGCATATCAGAACAAAGATTACGCTAAGTCCCATCGTAAGGGCGGGTTTGACCGCTGTGGTAACGGCAAGTGTCGGACACATTCCGAGCAGCAGCCGAAGGACGGGGTTTTCGCTCCAAAGCCCTGCTGTGATAACACTTGCTACTGTTGGTCCTTTATTTTCCATCTGCACTGATTCCTTCTGCAGTAATTTTGGCTTTCATCTGTTCAAGATAATTATTGAAGATATTGACGACGGCTGTGCTGCTGACCGTTGCGCCGCTGATGGCGACAATCTCATCGTCTATTTTTTTGTCATCGCCGGTCTTTTCGAGATTCAGTTTGCCCAGGGGTGCGCCTATAAACTGCTGTCTGTAAAAATCATTTACTATCTGGTCGCCAAAGCCCGGTGTTTCGTTGCTCGACAGAACGCTATATCCTTCTATTTTTTCAAAGGCCGCATCGACGGCAATGACAAGTTCAATCTTATCGGCAAATCCTGCACCCTCGGCGCCAAAGCAGTAGCCTTTGCAGCTTCCGGCCGGCCCAATCGCTTTATAGACATTGCTCTTTGCGAATTTGCCCCTGCCCAGGTCAACCTGAACATCCGGCACAGCCAGTTCGAACTCCGCATCGGCAATCAGGACATTCATCAGGTTGTTGAGCTTATCTTTTTTATTCTGCTCAATTCTCGGCTGCCAGGCGGTATTCGTAACGGCTATCAGAAGCCCGAAAATAAACGATGAAACTATCAGCAGCCAGCTTTGCTCGATATAAAGCCATACTTTCTTAAGCATTTACTTTTCCTCCGGTCGGAGTAAGTTTTGTAAATCTGTCAATCAATGGCGTAACGGCGTTCATCAGGAGAACCGCGAACATTACGCCTTCGGGGTATTCGCCGACCATTCTAATCAGCATTGTCAGGGCTCCGACGCCGGCGCCGAAAATCCACATTCCTTTTTTGGTGAGCGGTGCGGTAACCGGGTCGGTGGCGATAAAGAACGCTCCGATAAGCAGTCCGCCGCCGACAAGATGAACCCACGGCGCGATATAATATTGCGGGTCTATGAGCCAGCCGATTGATGCACAAAGAAAAGCCGAGCCAAGCACCGCAGCCGGTAGAATGTAACTTATCGTGCCTCTGAGCAGCATATATATTCCACCGATAATTAGAGCAATGGCGCTTGTCTCGCCGAGACAGCCGCCCTTCTCGCCAATAACCATATATTTAAAAATGTTGTTTACTGTTTCTGCACTGGTTCCTTTTCCCGCAGCTTTGCTCTTGATGGCTTCTTTGCTCAGGGCAAGCGGGGTAGCCGATGTTATTGCCGCAGGCACCGGCGAAACAGTTGAGGCCGACGGTGGAGTAGCAGAAGTTGATATCGACCAGTTTTGAGTCTCTCCCATTTTCGGCATCTGGCTGTCAATTGTCGCAGGCACTGTCCAGGTTGTCATCATCGCGCCGAAACAGGCTGTAAGAAAACATCTTCCAGCCATTGCGGGATTGAAAATATTTGCGCCAAGTCCGCCGAAAACCATTTTTCCTATTATTATGGCAAAACCGGAACCGATTACGCAAGCCCAGGCCGGCATAGTCGGCGGCAAAGAAAAAGCAAGTATTATGCCGGTGATTACCGCGCTTAAATCACCGAGCGAATTCGGTTTTTTGCGAGCAAGATTGCATAACGCTTCAAATACCACACAGGAAACGATACAGGAAGTCAGTACAATTGCCGCCTTAGCTCTGAAAAATATCAGCGATGCGGCCACGGCAGGCAGCAGACCGATTATTACATCGAGCATAACGCTCTGCGTCGAATGATGCTTCCTTATATGCGGCGAATGAGAAACTTTTATATTATGCAACATTTGTTATCCTATACGATAATTATTTAGGCATAAGTTTTTTCTGTCTGGCGGTAAGAATTTTACCGGTTTTTATGTAGCCGGCAACTTCGATATCGGCAGGACAGATATAACTGCAGCAGCCACACTCGATACAAACCGACATATTATATTCTTCGGCGACATCGAGCAGATTATGCTTTGCCGCGTGAGCGATTTTCGTCGGGTTAATATTCATCGGGCAAACTTCTATGCATCTTCCGCACCTGATGCAGGGCGTCTCTTTGGCTTTAATTCTGACACTGCCTATTTCCTTTGCGGTAAGAACAGTAATTGCGCCACTGGTTTTCGTTACCGGTATTGATAAGTCCGCGACGGCAAAACCCATCATCGGCCCGCCGAGAATTATCTTAACCGCATCGTCAGTCAATCCGCCTGCCAGTTCGATAAGTTCGCCTGCCGATATTCCTATGGGTACATAAAAATTGCCTGGGTTTTTAATACCGCTTCCGGAAACGGTAACGGCTCGATATGTAAGAGGAACATCAAGCACAACCGCTTCAGCAATTGCCGCGGCTGTCGCAACATTTGTTACAAGCACGCCTACCATCGGTGGAATCCCGCCAGCAGGTACATCAATATCGATAACCGATTTGATTAATTGTCTTTCGCCGCCCTGCGGATACTTTGTTTTGACCGCAACAATTTTGATATCTTTTGCCGCGGGCATTTGTTCAATCACCTTCTTAAATGCCTCGATGGCTCTGGGCTTATTATCTTCTATGCCTATATATATATCTTTGCAGTTCAGGGCTTTTGCCGCCAGCATTGCGCCGGCAAGAATCTGATTTGTCCATTCGAGCATCATCCGGTAATCACAGGTAATGAACGGTTCACATTCACAGCCGTTGATTATTACGGTATGAATCTGCGAATTCGGATTTGCCTTAAGTTTTACATTGGTCGGAAAACCCGCCCCTCCCATTCCGACAATACCCGCGTTGCGAACGGAGTCGAAAATCTTTTCAGCGGTGAATTTATCCGGGTTGAAGCTACTGTCAAACTTTGTCGAATTGTATTGCTTAGGCTGATTGTCCGGGTCCGAATCGATAACAATTGCCTCGGCTCTTCCGAGCACAGGGTGTGAACAAAGGGTAATATCTTTTACCGTGCCGTTGACAGGCGAATGAATCGGAGCAGACACAAACGCCTCTGCAGCAGCGATTACCTGGCCGGCGGCTATATGATCTTTTTTATTTACAAGCGGTTTGCAAATCGCACCGATATGCTGACTGAGCATAACAGAGAGCTGCTTGGGAACAGCGATGGGCTTGATTTGACAATCTTCGCTTAACCGCTTGTAGTCGGGGGGGTGAACGCCTCCGCCGAATGTCAGTTTTCCAGTACGATTAATGTTTAGCACTCCATAATTTCAAAATTAAAAGGTACAAACCTACAACAGCAACAGCAGTAACAAGAGCAAGCATATTCCGGCCGGACGAATTGGTAATTCTTTCAGAAAAAATTTTTTCCGTCGCCGCAATCGTAACAATAAAAAAAATCAACGGCAGCAGTATCGCCGTTATAACTTTCAGTAAAATCGAAGGAGATTTCGACTTGCCAAGTTTTTCATATATCGCCTGGCAACTATTCTTCTGGCCGCAGTTGTCGCATTGCCGGTCCATTTTCTGCACCTATAAATAAAAGCGCTCTTATAAACGAAACTAATACTGCTTTCAAGAATAATTAATTGGGCTGCCGACCAACAGTAAAATAGTTGAAAAGATTCGACTCTCGCCGACGAATTTTAATAATCTGCCCATATAAACTTCCTAATTTTATATAAAAAAAGCTGAAAAGGCTAATGGACTTATCCCTAAACATAGACCTTGTCTATGTAACATCTTATTTGACAAAAGGATAGGATTTGTAGTCCTATAATATGAAGTTTTTTACAAAAAAGACTGCCATGGCACATTTTTCCTAAAGTACCACTTTTGCCTTGATTTACTTTATAGGACGCGATAGAATGTTGGTTGTATTAAAATAGGAAGGAGTTTGGAGGCGTGAGAAGACCGTTTTCTGCCCGGGCTCCCCTTGTAAACAAAAACTGGCGTACCGAACAGTGATAATTCCAAGTACGCCAAAGTAGTGAGGCAGTTTTTCTGCGCGTACTATGGAAAGGGCGAAAGAAAAATTTACGCAGCGGAGTGCTGGTTTAACGGGTGATGCTCTGATTCAGGAGCGGGGGCGGGTTATGCGCAGCGGCTTTGTCGTCGGCGCTTCGGCGGCTTTTGAATCAATCCTCGAAACAGTCAATGCCGTCGCAGCAAGGCAATGTTCTATGATCATTGTTGGCGAAACCGGCGCCGGTAAAGAGATGATTGCCCGTCGGATACATTCCTGCAGCGACAGAGCGGATAAGGTTTTTGTCCCTGTCGATTGCACAACACTGACCGGTCAGTTGTTTGAAAGCCAGTTATTCGGTCATGTCCGCGGCGCATTTACCGGCGCCGTCAGTGATACGCTGGGTTTCTTCAGGGCCGCTGATGGCGGAACTATCTTCCTCGATGAAATAAGCGAAATCCCCCTCGATTTACAGGCGAAACTTTTGCGGGTTTTGCAGGAATCGACCGTTACCCCTGTCGGTTCGGTTAAGGCATTTCCAATAAATATTCGTGTCCTGTGCGCGACGAACAGAAACCTGAAACAAATGGTTGATGAGGATAAATTCCGCGCAGATTTATATTATCGTCTTAATGTGGTAACCATTCATGTCCCGCCTTTAAGAGAAAGGCCTGAAGATGTTTTGGCGCTTGCCGAGCATTTTCTTGCCCGCCAGGCCGAACTTTACAACGAACCTTACAAAGCGCTTTCCGATGAGGCCAAAAAGCTTCTTGTCGATTATAACTGGCCGGGCAATGTTCGTGAATTGGCTAATGTAATGGAACGGGCTTATGTGCTAACAGACACGGAAATGATTATGCCCGCGGCATTTCCTACCGAAATCATTGTCTCTATTCCTGCCGCGGGCGGCAGGCCTCGCCTTCCGACACTCGATGAAGCTCAGCGAAAGGTTATTATCCATACCCTTAATGCAACAAGCGGCAAGAGAATAGCTGCAGCGAAAATTCTTGGGCTGGAACGAAGGAAATTAAACCGATTAATGGAGAAACTCAATATTCCTTCCAAACAAACGGAATGAAAAAGCCCCGAATCTGTTTGCCGGATTCGGAGCATTGGACATCCTGGGGCAGCAACTGCAGAAAATTTCTATTTTTGTTCCTCTAATTTTTTTTCGGCCATTTTATCAAGCTTTTTTATATCTCTCGGTTTCTTCTTCGGCGTCTCAACTCTTACGCCAAGTCTGCCGAGTTCGCCGGCAATTTCCGCCTGCGACGGGTCGAGCTCAAAGGCTCTTCTAAGATAAATTTCCGCATTTGTATCATCTTTCTTGAGCAGATAGTAATAACCTATCTGTTTATTTATCACTACCGAATTCGGCGCCAGATTATGAGCCTGCTTGAAACAAGCCAGCGTATATTCATCAAGGCCTCTTTCCTGAAAAGCCCTGCCCAAAAGTAATGAATGTTTGGCGCTAATACTCGCCTGGCTCATATACATATCAGCAACGACTTCGCTTCTCGATTGATCGCCCTTGTCAATCAGCAGCCTGATTATTGAAGCCTGTGCTTCGTGATGCATTGGGTCAAACGCAAGGGCTTTGTTGTATTCCCACTCAGCTTTGTCCCACAGGCCTTCGCTATGGTATAATCTGCCCAGTTCATAGTGAGCCTTGGGATTTTCATATTTACGGTCAAGGTCTTTTAGTAAAACGGCTTTTTGCTTGTCCTGTACGCCTGTAAGCTCCTTATCGGTTACTTTCTCACCATACATTGTCTTTTGCTTATTTTGAGTACAGCCTGAAGCAAGTATCAGCAGAGCAAAAACTGTCAGCAGGATTTTAGAAGTTCGTGTCATATCCCAATCCTTTCCTTTCTATTCGTCCTATCTGATTATTAGTATGACAACTGCACAGTGTTTTTCAAGTTAAAAACCATAAACACTTTAAATATCAAGATTTTGCACTTCCAGCGCGTGTTCCTGAATGTAGTTTCTCCGTTTTTCCACGTCGTCGCCCATCAGGATGCTAAACAGCCTGTCCGCCTCGCCGGCATCGTCGAGTGTAACCTGCAAAAGCGTCCGCCTGGACGGGTCCATCGTCGTTTCCCAGAGTTGCTCGGCATTCATTTCGCCCAGACCCTTGAATCGCTTTATTTCGATACCCTTGCCGCCGATATGTCTGATACCTGAGGCAACCTGTTCAAGTGAAACTATTTCAAATTCCTCGTTTTCGTTAATCAGTCTGAATTTTGTCGGCACCGCTTCTCCGGAAACGGTTCTTTCGGCCTTGAGCAGAAAATCCTTGAAATCCAGCCCGAATTTCTCCTTGAGTTTTTCATTAACGGTATTTGACCTGCTGACTTCGTGGAGTTCTTCGGCGCTGACTTTTTCAAACTGGCCATCCTGTTCTCCGCCGCCTATCGCCTCAACCTGAGTTCTCTTTTTCTCAAATTCCTTTCTATCACGAAAGAAATCGCTCTGCCCTTCAAAGCGGATATGATACTCCGGCAGATTGTTGCCATCATAATGATTTTGGACAAATTGCTTAAATATAATTCCTCTTCTTTCAAGCACTGAAATATTGCGTTCCAAATCACTGAGCAGTTTTACAAGCTCTTTAAGTTCGCCTCCGGCAATTTTCCGTTTTTTGCCGTTTTCGCTTATTATCAATTCCGTCCCTTCGATGCCTCGCGAAATCATCCGTTTTCGCATTTCCTGCTCTGTCAGAATATATTCGCTTTTTTTCTTTCCCTTAATGGAAAGTTCATACAACGGCGGCTGTGCAATATAAATAACATCATGCTCGAATAGCTCCGGCATCTGCCTGAAAAGGAAGGTAAGAAGCAGCGTTCTGATATGCGCTCCGTCAACATCAGCATCTGTCATCAGGACAAGTTTTCCATACCGGCATTTAGTGAAATCAAATTCATCTGTGCCAATGCCCGTTCCCAGCGCACTGATAATAGTTCGTATTTCCTCGTGCGCCAGCATTTTTTCAAGCCTTGCTTTTTCAACATTGAGGATTTTACCTCTAAGGGGAAGTATTGCCTGAATATTTCTGTCTCTGCCGCCTTTTGCGCTTCCTCCTGCCGAATCGCCCTCAACAAGAAAGAGTTCGGTGTCGGCAATTTCTTTACTGGCACAGTCCCATAGTTTGCCCGGCAGCGCTCCGCCGCCGAGTGCTCCCTTTCTGCGGGTAAGCTCCCTTGCTTTTCGAGCGGCCTCTCTTGCAGCGGCGGCCTGAATAGCCTTTGTCAGGACCTTTTTTGCCTGGCCGGGGTTTTCCTCAAGATAATTGGAAAGCTGCTCATTTACCGTTGTTTCGACAAAACTGCCCATCTCAGGATTTGACAGCCTGACTTTCGTCTGAGCCTCAAAATGCGGGTCGGGAAGTTTGACTGAAATTACGGCCGTCAAGCCTTCACGAACATCTTCGCCGCTTGGGGGCTGAGCATTTTTTAGCAGATTTTCCTTGCGGGCATAAGCATTCATTGTTCGCGTAAGAGCCGTTTTGAAACCGCTCATATGTGTTCCGCCATCAATGTTTCTAATGTTATTTGCGAACGCCAGAACATTTTCCATATAACTTGTGTTGTATTGCATCGCTACTTCGCAGGACATTCCTGTTTGAGGGTCGTCTTTGGAAAAATAAATAACCTCCGAATGCAGCGCGTCTTTGCCGTCGTTGAGGTGTTTAACAAATTGTTTTAGTCCGTCTTCAAAATGAAAAACTTCCTTTTTATCGCTTCTGTCATCCTGAAAAGTGATTTTAACGCCGGCATTGAGATACGCCACTTCGCGAATTCTCTTATGCAGCGTGTCGTAATCAAAAGTAATATCCCCGAAAATTTCCTCGTCCGGCAGAAATTTTATACAAGTTCCCTGCTTAGCGGAAGGCCCAATATGTTGAACGGTACTTTTCGCTGCTCCACGATGACATTCGAAATGCCAGTGTCCGCCATCACGATAAACATCCGCTTCAAGCCATTCACTAAGGGTGTTAACCACGCTGACACCAACGCCGTGCAGGCCGCCGGAAACTTTATATGTCTTATGGTCGAACTTGCCGCCGGAATGAAGCGTTGTTAAAACTACTTCCAAGGCGCTTTTGCCGGCTTCTTTATGCATATCAACCGGAATTCCACTGCCGTTATCTTCAACTGAGCAGCTGCCGTCAATATGTACGCGAACTATTATTGCATCGCATCTGCCGGCCAGGGCTTCGTCGATGGAATTATCCAGAACCTCATAAACAAGATGGTGTAAGCCGCCCTGCTGGCGATTGCCGATATACATCTCGGGCCGTTTACGAACTGCATCGAGCCCCGCAAGAATTTTTATACTGCTGGCATCATAACTATGTGCTTTTTCGGTCATTGTTTTCCGTTTCCCTTTCCGCAGACTATTTTGAACAGAGAAGTTTTATTTCTCTGATATCCGATGAAGGACTTTGCGTTTGCAATTTCTCAATTATTTCGCTCAGCTGCATTTGCAGGGTATACATATACGGTCCCGGCGAAACCCTGAGCTTTAGTATGCCGCCTTTAATTGATTCTATTCTGCAGTTTTGAGCAAGCGTCTCGCCAACTGCCTGATTAAAAGCCTGCGGTATAGATATATTGCGCCTTGCAGGCTTTGCACTTTTTTTGATGAACCGCTGAAGCTCATTTGTTATCTCGGTGATTTTTCTCGGCACAGGGCGTTTCAGCTTTAATGCCTTGTTTGCCTTGGCAAGTAACAGCTCATCATCCATAACTACACTACTCACTTGTATCAGGTAAGGCTTACCGGCATTACGATATAAATGTAATTACTGCCGCTTTTAATAAGGCCGGGCCGGTCAGATTGACCGAGATGCAACTCAAAAGAATCTTCCCTTATAATCTTAAGGACATCGACAAGGAATTGGGGATTAAATCCGATATCTATCTGCTCGCCCTTGTAATCAACTTCCATCGCAATTTCAGAATCGCCCATTTCCGGCGCCCTACAGGTAAACACCAGAGATTTTTTATCCAGGGCCAGCTTAACCCCTTTTGAATCTTCGTTAGTCAGGAGCGCTGCTCTTCTTACCGCGCTTAATGCCGCCGCAGTATTCAATGACAGCTTGTTTTTGTAATCTGTTGGGATAATATCCTCATATTTCGGGAAATTACCTTCAACAAGATTTGAGCTTATCACGGTATTCCCGCAGGCTAATATAATTTTATTATCGACAAACCGAACAGAGACTTTGTCTTTGTCTGTTCCGCTTACTCTCTCCAGCAGCTGCATTGTCTTGGCTGGCACAATAATTTTTTCTGCTTCAAGTTTTTTGTCTGCTTCGGTATGTAACGAAAGCTTATACTTTGCGAGCCGTCTTCCATCAGTCCCAACAAGCGTTAGCTTCTTGCCGATAGCTTCCCACAAAATTCCGCTCAAGGCGTAACGGGTATTCTCTTTTGCGGTTGCAAATAGACAATGCTCTACCGCATCTTGCAGTTTCACAAGATCCGCTTCTAATTGTGCCGGGCCATCGAAACCGGGGACTGTTGGATACAGATCCGGCTGGTGTCCGTAAATTGTAAATACGCTGTCGGCACCGCGAATATGACAGGTGCCTTCCGTTGATTCCAACTCCAACACCTCATCAACGCTTTCGCGCACTATCGCCGCAAAACGGTCGGCAGGAATAACCGCATCACCCTTTTCTTCCACCTGAGCCTGGGCAATCAACGATGTGATGCCTATCTCGAAATCCGTAGCACTGATATAAACCTTGTCTTTTTGCGCCGCGATTTTAAGACTTTGCAGTATTGGCTTGGTAGTTCTTGAGGGCACAACGGTTGTCACAAGCGCCAATGATTCTGATAACGCTGCCCGATTAAATTTTACTTTCATTTCCTTGTCCTCATTATTCTGAGTAGTTTTAACAAAACTCTGTTTTCCTAAGAGGACCCAGTCTACACTAAAAATAAGCTTTTGGCAAAGAGAATTAGCTGTACTGGAAAAGCAAATTTTAAAGGACTTTGCGGCGGGTATATGATGATTATTAAGTATTAAAATAAATATTAGTCGTATTAGTAATATAGGCATACAAATTGTTACCTCTTTGTGAACACCGCAAAGCAACTCTTTATCAAGAAAGAAGTTATACATCAATAGGAGCAAAAAGCAGTGGTGGATAACTTGTTAGCTGTTCTGTTGCTTATATTAAGGGGTTGGCCTATACAAGGCGTCAGGGGCATTGATGTGTGGTTTTTCCTAAAACATCTAATATCTCTCACAGGCAATTTCACAGGTTATCCACAGAAGACCTAACAAGGCACGGGTCATAATTTTTTGTGAATATCGAGCATTTTTTGGGCTCGTTCGAGCACTTTTTCCCTTAGTGCCGCCGGGGCAAGTATCTGAACCTGATCTCCATAGCCCAGAACCCACCATGAAATCTCCCCGAGCCCATCGACTCGGAAATTTAAGGTTACCGAACCATCCTTTTCCCACTGTGCCCGCTGCGTACCGTGCCATTGCACCTCAGCGACATTATGAGCAACCATTGGCGAAAACCGCAGGGTAATATCATACAGCCGCCCTTCCGGGATAAGCGACCATGCCCTGCCGAGATATTCATTTAAATCAAACCCCGCCCCATCGGTAAAGTGAGAATCGAGAGCTGTTACAGATTTAATTCTTGCGAGATTGAAAGTTCTGACGGATTTATGCATCACAGAAAAGCCGATTATATACCAGGATTTATTCTTATAGAGCAGATGATATGGGTGCAGCGAGGTTTCTATAGAGTTTTGTTCGTGCAGGGAATGGTATGATAGGCTCAATACAGCTTTTTTCCCTATAGCCTTTTGGATAACCTCATAGATGGAATCGAGCATTTTTATGGTTGTGTGCTGGGCCGGCGAAATAGTAACCTTAGATAGAGAGGTGTGGCAATAATTTTTCACATCTGCCGGCAGGTTATTTTCAATCTTCAGGCCCGCCAGAAGCACTGAATTTCTAAAAGGCAGCGGCAAATGATTCCTCATTTTATGGACGAGCATTAAAAGACTCAACGCTTCGGCAAGACTAAAATCTACCGGCGGAAGAAAAAAGCCCGAGTCAATACTATATCCACCGCTTTTAACATCGTATCTGTAAGGTACGCCGATGCTTTGGAGTTCTTTAAGGTCTCGAAAAACGGTTCTTCGGCTTATACCCAGCAGTTTTTCCAGATCGGCCGGAGAATACTTTTGGCCGGATTGCAATGTAGTCAATATCTTTACAACTCTGCTTATTCGACTATGCTTCATCTTCGCGTCTCGATTTAATGATAACCTCTGCGAATTTGTCTAACCGAATTCTACTAGAAATCAGCGACCAATTCAATGATAAACCAGGGAAACCCCATCCACCAACCTGTTATGTTGACATTGAGCGAAGATTGGTTAAACTTACAGGGTCGAATTTGAGACGAAAAATAAACCTTTATAAAGTGAGGGTCATTATGAGAAAAGTGATATTTCTTTTAGTTTTGTTTTTTGTTGTTTCGGCATTTTACTGCGGCTGCAGTAAAAAGGATAGCCAGGATGCCAAATCAGACAAGCCTAAAATAGCGGGAATAGTATTCCAGGAAGACCAATTTTTTCGGTTGATACTGTTCGGAATGAGAGACAAAGCCAAAGAACTTGGCGCTGAGTTTTTCGAGGCCAACAGCCTTAATAAGCCTGACAAAGAAATACAATTGATAAACACCTACATCGCTCGCGGGGTCGATGCTATCGCAATTTCACCAATAAGTTCGAAAGCATCAATTGCCGCGCTTAAAAGAGCTGATGTAAAAGGCATTAAGCT
>JAQTQF010000187.1 GCA_028712345.1 Phycisphaerae bacterium
TGTTTGCGGATGGCAGACGAAGTCGAATTTTTTGCCGTAAATTTTTTCGAGCATCTGGTCATTCATAATCTCCGCCGCCATTCCATCAAAAACAATCCTGCCTTCTTTAAGAGCGATAATGGAATCTGCATTCAGCGCTGCCGAGTTCAAATCATGCGTTACGCAAACAATAGTCGTACCAAAGGTTTTATTTATTTTCGCGAGCAGCTTCTGTATATCCCGCTGATGGGCGTAATCTAAATATGTTGCAGGCTCGTCGAGCAGAAATATTTCAGCCTTCTGTGCTACTGCCGCTGCGATGGAAACCTGCTGTCTTTCTCCGCCGCTGAGGGTTGAAATTATCCGCTCGGCAAAGCAATCCGTGCCGGTCGTCTCCATTGCCTGTCGGACGATTTTTTCATCGTCAGGCTTTACAACGGAAAACGGACTTAAGTGCGGATACCGTGCCATAAGAACAAATTGATGAACGGTAAAAGGAATGTCGCTTCCGAGTGATTGCGGCACATAGGTCAATATTTTGGCGAGGTTTTTCTGCGAGTAGTCGCTTAATTTTTTATTCTTTATCCTTATTGCCCCGCCGAAGCCCGTAAGAATTCTGCTTATACAGCGAAGCAGGGTGGTTTTTCCCGCGCCGTTTGGCCCGACAACATACAATTTTTGGCCGGATGACACGGAAAAGCTGATATTCTCTAATATCATCTTCGCTGAAATCGCAAAACTCAAATTTTTAATTTCAATTACTTTTTGATTCATTTTCCTATGGTTTCAATTCGCCGTTTACGACCTGTGCGATTTTTTCAAGTGTCAGTATAAATCTCGGCCCCGGAATTGCCATATAATCTTCGCTGAACACATATATTCTGTTATTTTTCACCGCATCAAGCAAACCGAACTTTTTCCATTGTTCCCTTATCACCTGCTTATTAATTTGTTTTGTTTGGACTGAAACAATATCGATAATAATATCAGGATTCATCGAAATTATAGATTCGTAACTGACGGTCGGAAACGGTATCGCTCCGGCATAAGCGTTTAGTCCGCCTGCAATATCTATCATTGTGCTGTAAAAGTCGTCCTTGCCGGCAATACAGATATTCGCCGGTGACTTATCCGGATTCGGTGCCATATCATGGCCGACGGCGAGCATAACTTTCGGCCTTTTGCCCTGTCGGGGCTGTTTGTTTATGGCAGACATTTTTTCGGCAAATTCATTAACCATCGCATTGGCGAGTTCTGCTTTGCCGCAGGCCTGGCCTATCATAATAATCGAGCTGAATATATCGCCGATAGTGTTGTGTTTGACCCCAAGTGTTTTAATACCCATCGCTGCGAATTTGTTTTCCGGTTTGAGCATTTCTTCCAGAACGATAACCAAATCCGGCTTAGCGGCTGCTATCGCTTCATAATTCGGATTCATCAGTGCGCCAAATCTGGGCTTTTTCTTCGCCTCGTCTGGATAATTACAGAACTCCGACACGCCGATGACCTTATCGCCCAGTCCCAGCGCAAAGAGTATTTCAGTAGTGTTCGGAGCAAGGGAGACGATTTTTTGATAGTATTGTGTCGGCACGGTATCACCGACAGAGGCGGAGCGAGGCTCCCTTAAAATAGAAAACAATAAATATACTATCAGTGCGATTATCGCCGGCAGTATTAAATTTCTCGTCTTTTGCTTCATCACTTTTCACTTCTCGCTGCCTGCATCTGATATTCCTTAAGGAACATCAGCCAGTCAGTCAGACCTTCTTTGTAAATTTGTCCCGAATACAGAAAGCCGTCGTTATGCCCGCCGAAAATCTCGATAAATTCCTTGGCGCCCTTCGCCGTGGCGTAAAGCCGCAGCCCGAACTCAAACGGGATTATTTCATCGCTTCGGCTGTGAATAAATAGAATCGGGCATTTAACCTTTTTTACATATTCTGTCGTGTTAAAACTGTACTTTGCGAAGGGCCTTACCGGTACATAAGGATAAAATTTTTGTGCGATATCCGCATAAGAAGTAAAGCCGCTCTCAACAATCAATCCTCTTGCTTTCACATTGCTGGCAAGATGAGCCGCGACACTCCCGCCCAGCGACCTGCCGAAAATAATTATATCTTCTGGCGATATTTTCTTTTCTTTGACAAGCCAGTCATAAGCCGTTTGCGCATCGATGTATATTCCCTCTTCAGTGGTTTTGCCCTCGCTGTCGCCGTAGCCGCGATAATTAAATATCAGACAGTTCAGCCCAAGCTTATTAAAAATATCTATCGTATCTATATAATACGCCATATTTCCGCCGTTAGCATGGCAGAGCAGCATGGCAGCCGTCGCGTTTTTCGCCGGCACATACCAGGCGGACAATATCGCCCCGTCAGCCGTATTAAGCTGAACCTTTTCGTATTCCAGCCCGATATTGCCCGGATTATAAGGCATGCTCTTTGTCGGACGAAATGTAAAGTTCGCCTGCATAAAATACAGCGTAATTACCAGCCCAAGATAGCCCGCCAGCAGCAATAATATTATTGAAGTAATCATTTCCATGTCATTTCGACCCCTGATTTATCAGAGGATTGCTTAGCCGTCGCCGGCACGACGACATGTCACTGCGAACGCAGCCCTGTCATTCTGATCGCAGCGAAGAATCTCTTTAATTTTCACCGGCATTTTAGTTTGCTCATCGCCATAAAACAAGATAGAATTACGGCCAAATGCGGTAATTTCACCGTTATTCCCAAACATTACTGTCATTCCCGCGAAAGCGGGAATCCAGCGTAAAATAGCCTCGGCCAAAGGCCGAATCGTTAATTTTGATATTTGATATTTAATTTTTGTTTTTTTGACCTTATGATAAAAAGACGAAAAACACATACCGTTACGGCAGGGAGCGTAAAAATCGGCTCAAAACACCCGATTGTTATTCAGTCTATGGTAAAATTTGAGACGACTGATATCGCCCGCTCCGTAAAACAGATAAATTCTCTCGCCGCCGCCGGTGCCGGCCTTGTCCGGCTTGCCGTCCCGACCGCCAAAGACACCGCCGCCTTTGCCAAGATTGTCCAAAGGGCAAAAGTCCCGCTGATTGCCGACATCCATTTTTCCCCTGACAGGGCGATTGAGGCAATCGAAGCCGGTGCCGCGAAAATCCGCCTCAACCCCGGCAACATAAAAAACATAAAAGATGTCAATCGCATAATCGATTGCGCAAAGGCTCACCGCATTGCGATGCGCATCGGCATAAACGAAGCGAGCATTCGCAACCTTCTGCACGATACCCCGGCTCGCCGGCGGATTGACCTGATGATAAAGGAAATGGCCGGCTACATTAAAATTTTTGAAAAGAGAGGTTTCAGCAATATCGTCCTAAGTGTCAAAAGCTCCGATGTACTTCGCACGATAGAGGCCAATATCGCGATTGCCGAAAAATTCGATTATCCGCTTCATCTCGGTCTAACTCACGCCGGCCTTGCCGAAGACGCTATTGTTCCTGCCTCGGTTGCGATGGGAACTCTTCTGCAAAAGGGCATAGGCGATACTATCCGTATCAGCATTGCGGGTGACCCGGTGCAGGAAGTTCAAATCGCTCAAAAAATACTCGCATCACTCGGCCTTTACCATTCGAATGCTCCCCAGCTTATAGTCTGTCCGACCTGCGGCAGATGCCAGTGGGATTTAGTTGGTTTTGCGCAGCAGGTAAAGAAACTGCTTGATAAAATTGACAGGCCATTAAGAGTTGCCGTTATGGGTTGCGTAGTCAACGGCCCCGGCGAAGCCGCCGACGCCGATATAGCAGTCTGCGCTGCGGCAGGCAAAGGCTTTATCTACAAAAAAGGCAAAAAAATCGCAGTTATCCCTCAGTCAAAACTCCTCGCCGCTTTAAAAAAAGAAATCGAAAAAATAAGTTAGCGGTTTAGAGCCGCTAACTCCTATCCTCCCTGGTTTTAGCAGATTATGATTAGCGGGTGGTTTTTATTCTCCATATTGCGGCTTTACATCATAGCGTTGTGAGGTTATAAGGGGTTTAGTTATGTAGCCAGATGGCTAATATGGAAAATCCAGAATAAAATTTTAGGAGAAGAGATATGGCTGTTTATGAGACCAGAACACTGAATTTAAACATTAAAATATTCGTACCGATCATTATATTTCTGATTTTCATTGTTGCGGTTGCGACTTCTATTATCAATGTCG
>JAQTQF010000188.1 GCA_028712345.1 Phycisphaerae bacterium
CTTTCACCTTCCAATATCAATATACGATTGTAAGTCTATGATAACAAGAAAATTATACACAAGACAGTTGGTTTATGACAAACAAAAGACCATAATTATATAGTATTAATTACCGACTCTTCGTTAAAATTGGCAAAATAATGTAACTGACGCACTCAATTTGTGGTATACCCCCCCCATAATCCCAAAAGTTTTAACAACACTAAAAATCTGGCAAAATATTCTTGACAAAAAATCCCTTGTATAGAGCAAATAAACTTGACTTTTCCAAAAAAATTATTCAGATGTCCCGATAACAGGTCCCAGGTTTTCAAGTTCTTTGCGAATTTCACCCGATCTTGAACCGTGCTTCTTCTCGGCCTTTTCGAGAAGAGTGCTGGGCTGTCGAGCTTTTTCGAGCATTTCTTCAAGGCTGATTTTGTCATCATCGTAAAGTTCCCATAAATGGTCATCGAGAAGCTGCATACCAAGTTTTTTGCCGGTTTGGATACTCGATTCAATTCTATATGTCTTATTTTCTCGTATGAGATTTGCGATAGCAGGGGTAACAACCATAAACTCATAGGCAGCAACCCTGCCCTTTCCCTTCTTCAGCGGACAGAGCGCCTGACTTAAAACCGCTATCAGGTTTGTACTGAGCTGAACTCGTATCTGCTCCTGCTGATCAACTGGAAAAGCGTCTATAATTCTGTTAATCGTACCCTGGCAACCCGTAGTATGGACGGTACTGAACACAAGGTGGCCGGTCTCAGCGGCACGGATGGCATTTTCCATCGTCTCAAGGTCTCGAAGTTCACCGACCAAAATTACATCCGGGTCCTGTCTTAACGCCCTTCTTAAAGCTTCGGCAAAAGTCGGGACATCGACACCAACCTCCCGCTGGTTGATAATAGATTTTTTGTGCATATGGTAATATTCAATAGGTTCCTCAACTGTAATAATATGCCTGTCGAGAATTTCGTTGATATAGTTAATCATACTGGCCAGAGTGGTAGTTTTGCCGCTGCCTGTCGGACCGGTAACAAGGAAGAGTCCTCTCGGTCGGCGGCAAAGAGCAGCACATATTTTCGGCAGACCTATCTTATCAAAACTCATCAGTTCTGACGGAATAAGTCGCAAAACCATTGTTACATTCCCCTTCTGGCGAAAGATTGCTGTTCTGAATCGGCCGTAATCACCGAAAGCAAAACCGAAATCTGTTCCGCCCTGCTCCTGAAGCTCCTGCTGGTTTTTGTCCGGCGTAATACTCTTCATAAGAGCGACAGTATCGTCAGGCGTGAGAACCTTTGTCTCTAACGCTCTTAATCTGCCGTGCATTCTTAAAACCGGAGGTCTGCCCACAGTAATGTGCAAGTCTGAACCGCCCATTTTTATACACGCTTCAAGAAGCCTGTCTATATGTACCGTAGCCATTTTTCGTTCCTGAAAAAAATCTTTTCCTTGTTATCAATTGCCTGCTTTCAACCGTCAACCTGACGGCTACTTACTGTTTCAATCGAGCAACAGGCCTTCAGCCTGAGAATGTTTAGCAACTTCCTCGGCTGTAGTTATACCCTTAAATACTTTTTCCCTGCCGTCATCAAGCAGAGACCTCATACCGCTTGCCTTGGCAGCTTTTCTCAATTCGATTGTCGGTGCACGAGCAAAAGCCAGCTCCCGCAATTCGTTATTCATTTCGAGTACCTCAAAAATGCCCTGCCGGCCTTTATAGCCGGTATTATTGCATTTATTACAGCCTTTTCCCTTGCTGAGCGGATGCTTTCTTATATCATCCGGCTTGATATTGAGAAGCCGCAGATAATGCGGATCAGGATGGTCATCGATAACTTTACAGTTTGAACAAATCCTTCGCACAAGCCGCTGAGCCATAATCGCCTGAATGGAACTGGCGACAAGAAACGGCTTTACTCCCATATCTATAAGACGCGGAATCGCACTCGGAGCATCGTTTGTATGAAGCGTGCTGAAAACCAAATGGCCGGTAAGCGCAGCCTGAATAGCAATATCGGCGACTTCAGCGTCACGAATTTCACCAACAAGTATCACATTGGGAGCCTGACGAAGCATAGACCTGAGAATCTTTGTAAATGTCAGTTCAATTTCTTCTCTAATCTGACATTGGTTTATACCGGCAACATTATATTCAACCGGGTCTTCTGCCGTAATAATCTTCTTGTCCGGACGGTTAAGTTCTTTAAGCGCCGAATACAGCGTCGTACTTTTACCGCTTCCGGTAGGGCCTGTAACAAGAAAGATGCCGTTGGGCCTTTTGATGATTTTCATAAACCTGTTATAATCCTCATCACCAAGACCGAGTGCCTGAATACCGATATTAATGGATTCCGGCGACAAAATACGAAGCACCATACTTTCGCCGTGATAACCGGGCAGAGCTGAAACACGGAAGTCAATCTTCTTGTTGTCAATTTCTCTCTGGATTCTGCCGTCCTGCGGGAGCCTCTTTTCAGAGATGTCCATACCGGATAAAATTTTAAAACGGGTCATCACCGATGCCTGCATATTCTTTGGAATATTATCCCTCTCGGCACAGACACCATCGACACGATAACGAACCCTGATACGGTCAGCCATCGGCTCTATATGAATATCGCTTGCTCTCATATGAAATGCTTCGTCTATAATCAAATTTACAAGACGGATAACAGGCCCATCGTCATCCTCGCCGGCAGCTTCTGCACGGCGAATTTCGGCTTCGATAGTATGACCCTCTTCAGCAAGTTCGGCTGCCGTGGCATCAATACTGTTTCGTACTTCGTCGAGGTTGCGGTCTATAAAAGCGCGAATCTTTGTCGGGCTGGCAATACAGGTATCTATTTCACTATTGAGACGAAACCGCAGAATATCCAATGTATCAAGGTCCATCGGGTCGCCGATTATCAATTTCAATCTGCCATTTTCTTTGCTCAGCGGGAGGACACCATATTTTTGGATAATCTCTTCTGGGATAAGATTTAATGTGCTCTGAGAAATCGAATGTTTATCAAGATCGATATAATCCAGGCCGAACTGGTGCGCAATAGCCCTGCTGATGTGCTCCTCTGTAACAAGGCCAAGCTCGACGAGAGTCTCACCAAGCCGTTTATTTTGGCTTTGAGCTGTTTTTATAGCGTCTATAAGCGTCTGTTTGTCAACCAGACCGCTTTTATAGAGAATTTCGCCTAATTTTCTCCGTTTTTTCGACATAGCATCCTTTTATAGAGACAGACTTCTACCCTTTCACTAACTATATCAATATCGGTCAATTTGGTCAAACACCCAACTTTAATCTGAGTAAATTAAGGGCGTTTTGGCAAGTTCTCTGCCTTATGAAATCCCTGTCTCTTGGTCCGAATAAAAATTTCTCCGTTTCAACGCCCCTATCAGATACTATGGAAATATATACCAAACCTATCGGTTTTTGCTCAGTCGAGCCAGTCGGGCCGGCAATTCCTGTAACGGCAACGGCAAAATCCGCACCCGCTTTCTGCCTTGCCCCCTCAGCCATGGCCGATGCGACCTGCGGGCTAACGGCTCCAAACTGCTCAATCAGCTCTGATTTTACGCCAAGGACCGATATTTTTGCCTCATTGCTATATGTTACCCATCCGCATTTGAAATATCCGCTGCTGCCGGGGATATCGGTAATTTGTTTTGCGATAAGTCCGCCAGTGCAGGATTCGGCGAGGGCTAAGGTTTTTTTGCCCTGAGAAAGTTTTCTGCCGACAACCTCGGCTAAACTTTCACCATCACAAGAATAAACCAGCCCGCCTAAAATTTTAGAGAGTTTTTCAACATCTCTTTCAATCATCATACTTGCCGGAGATTTATCCTTGTCGCGGGCAATAATATGAAGCGTAATAATTCCGCAGTCAACCGTGCAGTTAATCAGCGGGTTTCTGTCGCGAGCCATCATATCGCCGAGCGTTTGAGCTATGGCAGATTCGCCTGCACCTATACATTTCAGTTTCCTGACAGAAATTGCACCGCTGCCTGCAAACGCTTTTATCTTAGGCAAGACGGTTTCCTCAAACATCTGTTTCATTTCGCTTGGAACGCCGGGCATCGAGGCGATTATTTTTTTATCGTCGCCGTAAAAGATTCCGCAGGCCGTGCCGAGATGATTTTCGATTTCGGCCGTACCGGCCGGCAGATATGCCTGG